>NZ_JADDUM010000088.1 GCF_015163715.1 Pseudomonas cyclaminis | reverse complement strand
CCCGCTCACCACAACAAGCGTGCTCGCCACACATATGACAAAAGCGGTCGTATTCAGGCGAGTGCAGCGCCATCCATCTTCTGGCGCAGGCTCAACGGGCGCATATCGGTCCAGGTTTCTTCGATGTAGGCCAGGCACTCTTTCTTCAGGCCGCTCTTGCCTACGGTGCGCCAGCCTTCCGGCACGGCCTTGTAGTCGGGCCAGATGGAATACTGTTCTTCATGGTTGACCACTACCTGAAACAGGATGTCGTCGCGGTCAAATACTGAGGTCATTGCTGTTCTCCATCGCAAAAAAACTGGCTGCGCACCACGCGCAGCACTGATATCTGTAGAGACGTACCAAGCCGTCGAAAAATTAGAGGCTGGCCACAGCGGCTGCCAGGGCGCGCCCGAAGATCTCGGCCACACGGTCGACTTCTGCGGCGGTGATCACCAGCGGCGGCAGGAAGCGCACCACGCTGCCATGGCGGCCGCCCAGCTCCAGGATCAGCCCGCGCTTGAGGCACTCGCGCTGTACCAGCGGCGCCAATTGGCGATGCACCGGTGGGTGGCCCTGAATGTCGAGGGTGCCGTCCGGGTCCACCAGCTCCACGCCGAGCATCAGCCCGCGGCCGCGAATATCGCCCAACTGCGGGAAGTCCCGTTGCAGGATGTGCAGGTGTTCGCCAAGGCGCTCGCCCATCGCTGTCGCATGGCCGGGCAGGTCGTGTTCCTTGAGGTAGCGCATCACCGCCGAACCCGCCGCCATCGCCATCTGGTTGCCACGGAACGTGCCGGCATGGGCGCCCGGCAGCCAGGTGTCGAGCCAGTCGCGGTAGACCACCACCGCCAGCGGCAGGCTGCCGCCGATGGCTTTGGACATCACCACCACGTCCGGGATGATGCCGGCGTGCTCAAAGGCGAACATCTTGCCGGTGCGGCCGAACCCACTCTGGATTTCATCGACGATCAACGCCACGCCCGCCTGCTCGGTGATGCGGCGCAGGCCGCGCAGCCAGTCGAGGTCGGCCGGGATAACGCCGCCCTCACCCTGCACCACTTCAACAATCACCGCTGCGGGCAGCAACACTCCGGCTTCCGGGTCGTTGAGCAGGTTTTCCAGGTAATGCAGGTTGACCCGCACGCCTTCCGCGCCGCCCAGGCCAAACGGGCAGCGGTAGTCATAGGGGAATGGCAGAAACTGCACGCCATTGCCCAGCAACGCGCCCAAGGGCTTTTTCGGCCCCAGGCTGCCCATCAGGCTCAACGCGCCTTGGCTCATGCCGTGATAGCCACCCTGGAACGACAGCACGGTGCTGCGCCCGGTGGCGGTACGTACCAGTTTCAGCGCGGCTTCCACCGCATCGGTGCCGGTAGGGCCGCAGAACTGGATCTTGGCTTCCCGCGCCAGCTCGGTCGGCAACAGGCCAAACAGATCCTGGACGAATTGATCCTTGACCGGTGTCGTCAGGTCGAGAGTGTGCAACGGCAGTTCGTCACTCAGCACTTGCTGGATGGCTTCGATCACCACCGGGTGGTTATGCCCCAGCGCCAGCGTGCCGGCTCCGGCCAGGCAGTCGATGAACTGGCGGCCTTCCACGTCTTCCACATAAATACCCTTGGCACGCTTGAGCGCCAGGGGAATGCGCCGTGGGTAACTGCGGGCGTTGGACTCTTGCTGGCGCTGACGGGCCAGCAGCGGTGTTTCGTCGAACTGGTAGAGCGTTTCCACAGGTGCTGGGCTGGCATGCACCGGGGCGCTTTCGATACGGCTGGTAGCGACAGACATCTCTCTATCCCTCAATACGCTGATGATGGTGACCAAACTGCCGATCCGTTGGCGTCTGGCCCAAGGGCATGCGCACGGATTTCCTGTTCTGGAAACGCATCAGCGGCTGGGGGATTTAGGGCTATTGATCGTTAACGGATGCGGTTGAACGGTACTCGGCGTCAAAGTCCTCGGTATTTTTCATTCAGGGCATACAGGATCGCGCACGTCTCGGCATCCAACACGCCACGGTAATCTCGCGGTCTGAAGTGCATCTGAAACGCCCGCGTCCGCTGCTCAAACGCCCGTCGGTTCTGCGCAGGTTTATACCCATACCGCTGAAACGCCCGCTCGACCTCGACCTCCGGTGGCAGCCCCACACCAAACCGACGCTGATACATCGCCCGCGTCGCCTCATCAAACCAGGCACCCACCCCGGCGTCGTACAAGCATCGCCAGGGCAGCCGGGGGCCTGGATCACTCTTGCGCCAATACGCCACGTCCGAATGCCCGAGAATGTCCGCCGGGCCGATCTGCGGGTAACGCCCAAGGATGTCGCGCACCAAGGCAATCAATACCGAAACCTGCTCCTGGGCGTACGCAGGAAAGGTAAACACCCCCGCATCATCCCGCGCCAGGTTGACGATCTCGATACCAATCGAACGGCTATTGAGGTTATCCCGCCCAGCCCATTGGCTCGCCCCTGCATGCCACGCACGCCTGGTTTCATCCACCAGACGAAACGCGCGCAGTTCGTCATACCCGGCAGCGCGGTAGCCGGGCTCATCGGGATCCGGCAAAAGATAGTGAGCGCTGACCCCATCCTGGGTCAGGGTTCGCAGGGAGGACGCGAACGGCGCGGCGGTGTAATGCAGGATCAGTTGTCCCACAGGCTCGCCGTTGCGGTCGTTGAAGTGCCTGGCTGGGAAACTGGTGTCGATGACCAACATAAGAACCATCCTTTTCAATACAGGCCGAGTCATTCGGCCCGTTCAAGCGCAAAAAAATTACCGCCATCCTGAAGACTTGAACGTCAGGAGGGCGGTAATTATTTGGCACTTGAAAGGACGGCGTTCAGCGTCGCAGCGGCATGCCCAACTCGACACGCAGGCCATCGGCCTGGCTGTCGAACGTCAGTGAACAGGAGCAGCGCTGCACAATCGCTTGCACGATCGCCAGGCCCAGGCCGCACCCTTCGCTGTTGCCATTGCGCCAGAAGCGTTGGGTCAGGTATTGCAGGTCTTCACTGGAAATCTGCTTGCCATGGTCGCGCACGCGGAACACCACTTGATCAGGGGCGGTGAACACACTCAGCTCTACCCGCGTGTCCGCCGGAGTGTGGCGCAAGGCGTTGTCCAGCAGGTTGCGCAGGGCGGCAACCGCCAGGCCCACGGGCATTTCCACCGGGGTAGCGGACAGGTTGTCCGGCAGGATCAGGTCGATGCGCGAGTTATCGCCAGCATTGGCATCCTGGATCGCCAGCCGTGCGACTTCTGCGGCGCTGGACTGCAGGCCATCGTCAAACGACAGGCTGCCTTCCACCCGGGCCAACAGCAGCAACTGCTCCAGGGTACGGTGCAAGCGGTCGGCGCCCTCCTCGGCGTGGGCCAGGGACTGGTCGCGGGCCGCGCCTTCGGTCATGCGCGCCACTTGCAGGTGGGTCTTGATCGCCGTCAGCGGGCTGCGCAGTTCGTGGGCGCATCGCCGGTGAGACGGCGTTCACGCTCGATGGTCTTGGCGATGCGTTGCAACAGTTGGTTCTGGGTGTCCAGCAGCGGTTTGAGTTCGCTGGGCAGCGGGTGGATCTGCAGCGGCTCGAGGGAATCGGCACTGCGCCGCATCAGCGCGTCGCGCATGCGGTTGAGCGGCAGCAGGCTCTGGCCGATGCCCAGCCACAGCAGACACAGGCAACCGAGCATGGCCACGCCCACCGGCACCGACGCCGCCAGCAGGATCGACATATTCAACGCCTCACGCTCCACCTGGCGGTCGGCAGTGGTGATCAGCAGGTCGCCGCGCGACAGGGTAAAGCTGCGCCAGCCCACGCCGTCGATCTCCTGGTCGCGAAAACCGCTGCGTTGCGACTCCAGGCCCTGATCCGGCGTGGTATGGCTGCGCGCCAGGATTTCCCCGCGCAACGAACTGACCTGGCAGGCCATGCCGCCGGGCACGTGCAACTGCTCGGCACTGAAATGCGCGCCGCCGCTGACGCTGGCCAGGCCCGGCATCTGCTCGGTGAGCCCCGCCACCATGCGCGCCGAGGCCACCAGGCGCTGGTCGAGGGAGAACATCATCTGGTTGCGCAGGTCGTTGAGCATCCAGGCCGCTGCCAGGGCCCAGATCAGCACGAATGCGGCGCCGAGCTTGAAGGTCAGGCGCAGGCGCAGGCTTTTCACGAAGCGTTCTCGCCATCATCCGCCGGGCCCAGGCGATAGCCCAGGCCGCGTACGGTCTCGACAATGCCATTGCCCAATTTGCGCCGCAGGTGGTGGATATGCACGTTGAGGGCGTTGCTCTCCAGCTCATCGTTGAAGCCGTAGACGCTGTCCTTGAGCTGTTCGCTGGACAGCACCCGGCCCTTGTTGTGCAGCAGCGCCTGCAGCAGCGCTTGCTCACGCCGGGACAAATCCACCGGCTGGCCGCCCAACAGGGTTTCGCGGCTGCTGGGGTCATAGGTCAACCGGCCATGTTCGATCAGGTTGACGCTGCGCCCCGCCATCCGACGCAACAGGGTTTGCAGGCGGGCAGCCAGTTCGCGCAGGTCGAAGGGTTTGAGCAGGTAGTCATCGGCGCCGGCTTGCAGGCCGTCGACGCGGTTGGTCACTGAATCCCGCGCAGTGAGGATCAGCACCGGAATCTCCAGGCCCTGGCTGCGCAGTTGCTGCAGCAGCTTGAGGCCGTCTTCGTCGGGCAGGCCAAGGTCGAGCACCATGATGTCGAAGGTCGCCGCCTTGAGCATCGCCCGCGCAGCCGCCGCCGTGGCCACGCGCTCAACCGTAAAGCCCTGGGCGGTGAGGCCGGCCACGATGCCGCTGGCAATCAGTTCGTCGTCTTCACAGACCAGTACGTGCATGGTGAACCCTTCATGAAAGATGGGGGGATTAAAGGTGCAGCGGATTAAGCGCAGATTATGCCGTGAAAAGAGTCACGCTCAGATATTCCCTACACTTTAGAATAGCGCCCGGTTAATCATCGGTTAATCAACGCCACACATTGTGTGCCTCACTTGTATCGGACTAAGGCTTGACCATGCGGCATCTGTTTACCTTTCTGCTGGTGTTGTTCGCCGGGCTGGCCCAGGCCGCACCGGGCAACCCGTTTGAGACCAAACCCGATTTCCTCCCGGTGGGCAAGGCCTTTACCTTTACCTCCGAACGTCTTGAAAGTGGCGAGACCCAGCTGTATTGGCAAATTGCCGATGGTTATTACCTGTACAAGCAGCGCATGAAGTTCGAGGGCCTGGCCGCCCAGCCGGCACTGCCGCAAGGCGAAGCCCACAGCGACGAGTTCTTTGGCGAGCAGGAAGTGTATCGCCAGGGCCTGGAAGTGAAGCTGCCCGCCGGGGCCACCGGCCAGGTCAAACTGGGCTGGCAGGGCTGCGCCGATGCAGGCCTGTGCTACCCGCCGCAGTCGATCACCGTAGACCTGGGCGGCAACCCCGCCGTCGCCGCCACCGCGCAGGCCCAGGACCAGAGCCTGGCCAGCGGCCTGCAACAGCGCAGCCTGGGCTGGAGCCTGCTGGTGTTCTTCGGCCTGGGCCTACTGCTGGCATTTACGCCGTGTTCACTGCCGATGCTGCCAATCCTCGCCGGCCTGGTGGCGGGCAGTGGCGCCAGTCCTCGCCGTGGTTTTGCCCTGGCCAGCAGTTACGTGGTGTGCATGGCGCTGGTGTATGCGGCGCTCGGCGTACTGGCGGCATTGCTCGGCGCCAATCTCGCCGCGCTGCTGCAAACACCCTGGATTCTCGGCAGTTTCGCCGCGTTGTTCGTGATCCTCGCCCTGCCGATGTTCGGCTTCTTTGAACTGCAACTGCCCGCCTTCCTGCGCGATCGCCTGGACAACGTCAGCCGCAAGCAAAGCGGTGGCAGCCTGATCGGCGCCGGGGTCCTCGGCGCGCTGTCCGGCCTGTTGGTCGGCCCTTGCATGACCGCGCCACTGGCGGGCGTCCTGCTGTATATCGCGCAAAGCGGCAATGCACTGCACGGTGGGTTGATCCTGTTCTACATGGGCATCGGCATGGGTGTTCCGCTGCTGCTGCTGGTGACCGTGGGCAACCGCTTCCTGCCCAAGCCGGGCAACTGGATGAACGTGCTCAAGGGCATCTTCGGCTTCCTGTTCCTGGGTACCGCCGTGCTGATGATTCGCCCGGTGGTCGGCGAAAGCCTGTGGATCGGCCTGTGGGGCGCACTGGCGCTGGTGATGGCCTACTGCGGCTGGACCCTGGCCCGCGAGTACGGCCTGGCGGCCAAGGTATTCGGCGCCGGTTCCCTGGTGCTGGGCCTGTGGGGCGCAGTGCTGGTTGTGGGCGCGGCCGGTGGTGGCGACGATCTGTGGCAACCGCTGAAGGTGTACAGAGGCGCGCAGGTCGCCGGTGCGCCCACCGCCCATGACGCCTTCATGACCATCAACGACCCCGCCGTCCTGCAAAACCAGCTCGACAGCGCCAAGGCCCAGGGCCAATGGGTGCTGGTGGACTACTACGCCGACTGGTGCGTGTCGTGCAAGATCATGGAAAAACAGGTGTTCGGCCAACCCCAAGTCCTCGATGCCCTCAAAGACGTGCGCCTGCTGCGCCTGGACGTCACCGCCGACAATGCCGCCAGCCGCGAACTGCTGGGCCGCTACAAAGTACCGGGGCCACCGAGCTTCGTCTGGATCGGCCCTGACGGTGAAGAACGCCGCGCCCAACGCATCACCGGCGAAGTGAATGCCGACGCCTTCCTGCAACGCTGGACCCAAGCCCGGGACGCCCTCTGATGCTGACCCTGACCATCGGCACCTTCGCCATCGCGCTGAATCACATCCTGCTGATCAGCGCGTTGATTCTCGCCACCCTGGTGGGCTGGCGCGTGGCCAAGCGTGGCGGTGAGAACCCGGAATCGGTGCTGTTCAGCCTGTTCCTGCTGGGCATGCTCGCGGCACGCGTCAGCTTTGTGCTGATGTACTGGAGTTACTACAGCAGCGACTGGCTGCAGATGGTCGACCTGCGCGACGGCGGCTTTCTCGCCTGGCCCGGCATCATCGCCCTGATCCTCGGTGCACTGGCCTACGGCTGGCGCCGCCCGGCGCTGCGCAAGCCACTGAGCGCCGGGGTCATCACCGGCCTGCTGTTCTGGGGCATGACCAGCCTGTCCTTGGGCGTGTATGAAAAAGGCACGCGCCTGCCGGACATCACCCTGCGCAACGCCAATGGCGAAGTGGTGCAACTGGCGGATTACCAGGGCGGTCCGCTGGTGATCAACCTGTGGGCCACCTGGTGCCCGCCGTGCCGGCGCGAAATGCCGGTGCTGGAAAGTGCCCAGCGCATGCGCCCTGACGTGACCTTCCTGTTCGTCAACCAGGCCGAAAGCATGCAAAGCGTCAGCACCTACCTGGCCACCCAGGGCCTGAACCTGGACAACGTCCTGTTTGACGCCAGCGGCCGCCTCGGCCAGGCCGTGGGTTCCATGGCCCTGCCGACCACCCTCTTCTACCAGGCCGACGGACGCCTGATCAACAGCCACCTGGGCGAGTTGTCCCAGGCCAGCCTGGCCCGTGCCATGGAACCTTTCGACACCGTCCCTGCTGCCACAAGGAAACCGACATGCCAAGCCTCCGCCACCTGCTGACCCTGCTGCCACTGATGGCGGCGGCCACCCTGGCCCACGCCGAAGACTGGCCCGCACCGATCAAACAGATCGAAGCCAAGGGCGCCAGGATCATCGGCAAATTCGACGCCCCCAGCGGCCTCACCGGCTACGCCGCGCAATACCAGAACCGCGGCATGGCCCTGTACCTGACCGCCGATGGCAAACACGTGATCGCCGGCAACCTGTACGACGCCCAGGGCAATGACCTGAGCACCGCGCCCCTGGAAAAGCTGGTGTACGCGCCGATGGCCAAGGAAGTCTGGGCCAAGATGGAAAAAAGCAGCTGGATCCAGGACGGCGACAAAAACGCCCCGCGCATCGTCTACCTGTTCAGCGACCCCAACTGCCCGTACTGCAACATGTTCTGGGAACAGGCACGGCCGTGGGTCAAGGCCGGCAAGGTGCAGTTGCGCCACATCATGGTCGGCATCATCCGCGAAGACAGCGCGGCCAAGTCGGCTGCATTGTTCGCCGCCAAAGACCCGCAAAAAGCCCTGGAGGAACACGAAGCGGCCGGCAAGGGCAGCAAATTGCAGGCACTGGCGAAGATCCCGGCGGATATCGAAGCCAAGCTCGATGCCAACATGAAGTTGATGGATGAGCTGGAATTGTCGGCGACGCCGGCGATTTTCTACCTGGATGACAAGGGTGGGTTGCAGCAACAGCAGGGGGCGCCGTCGCCGGATAAGTTGGTGAAGATTCTTGGGCCGAGATAGGCGTTGCCTGGGATGACGCCATCGGGGGCAAGCCCCCCTCCCACATTTTGATGTGTGAATACATTCAAGTGTGGGTGGGGGGCTGCGACGCTTAAAGCCCCTCCAACTCCGCCATCAAATCACTCAACCGATCCACCTTCTCCGCGCTGATGTCATTGGCCGCAAGCCCATCGATATACTCGGCCAATTGCGCCACCGTGCTGCACTCGAACATCGCCCGCAGCGGCACATCGCGCTGCAAGGTTTTCTGCACTCGCGAGGCGATCTGCGTGGCCAGCAACGAATGCCCGCCCAGTTCGAAGAAGTTGTCTTCCACCCCCACCCGCTCGACCTTCAGCACTTCGGCCCAGATCGCGGCCAAGGTGGTTTCCAGTTCGTTGCGCGGCGCCAGGTAGTCCTGGCTGTGCAACTGGCCAATCTCCAGGGCTGGCAGGGCCTTGCGGTCGAGTTTGCCGTTGGCGTTGAGCGGCAGGCGGTCGAGCCATAGCCAGTGCAGCGGCACCATGTATTCCGGCAGTTCGGCGCGCAGGCGCTGCTTGATGCGGTCCAGGCGTTCGCCTGGTTCAGCGCTTCATCGGCCGCCACCAGGTAACCCACCAGGTGCTTGCCGTTGACGCCCTCTTGCACGCCCACCGCGGCATCGCGCACCTCGGGTTGTTCGTGCAGGCGCGCTTCGATTTCACCGAGTTCGATGCGGTAGCCGCGAATCTTCACTTGATGGTCGATGCGCCCAACGTATTCCAGCACGCCATCGCTGCGCCGACGCGCCAGGTCGCCGGTGCGGTAGAGCCGGTCGCCCGGCGCACCGAACGGGTTCGGCACAAACACGCCGGCCGTGCGCAACGGGTCGCTGACATAACCACGGCCGACGCCAGTGCCGGCCACACACAATTCACCCACAGCACCTTGGGGCACCAACTCCAGCGCGCCATCCAACAGGTACAGGCGATTGTTGTCGGTCGGCGTGCCGATCGGCAGGTAGGTGCCACGGGTCGACGCCAAATCGACGCGGAAGAACGCCACGTCATCCGAGCATTCCGCCGGGCCATAAGCATTCACCAAACCGATCTGCGGATAGCGCAGCAACCATTGGTGTGCCAGTTCCGGTGGCATCGCTTCACCCGTCGGCAGCATCCAGCGCAGGCCATCAAGGCTGATGCGGTCCTGGGCCAGCATGCCCTGGATCAGCGACGGCACGCTCTCCAGCACGGTGATGCCCTGCGCCTCAACGTGGGCCAGCAAGCCTTGGGGATCGTGGGCGATGGTGTTCGGCACAATGTCCACCCGCGCGCCGAACAGCGGCGCGGCAAGGAATTGCCACACGGAAATATCGAAGCTTTGCGACGCGGTTTGCGCGATCACGTCCGCCGCGCTCAGGTCCAGGTACGGCAGTTTGCTCAATTGGTTGTTGAGCATGCCGCGTTGTTCGACCATCACGCCCTTGGGCAGGCCGGTGGAGCCCGAGGTGTAGATCACGTAGGCGAGGTTGTCCGGGCCGCTGTAGATGCCTGGGTTTTCCCCACGGGCAGGCACGTCTTCCCACACCAGCAACTGGCAGTCGACACCGTCGAGCAACTCAATGGCCTGCTCACGGCACGCCTCGGTGCACACCAGCAACGGCGTGCGGCTCATGTCGATGATGCGGCTCAAGCGCTGGCTCGGCAGGCCTGGGTCCAGCGGCAGGTAACCGGCACCGGCCTTGAAGCTGCCGATGATCATGCCCAGCAGGTCGAGGTTACGCTCGGCCAACAGTGCCACCGGTTGATCCAGGCCGACGCCCGCCGCGATCAGCGCATGGCCGAGGCCATTACTGCGACGGTTGAGTTCATCGTACGTCCATTGCTGGTCCAGGCAACTGGCGGCGATCCGCTGCGGATGCTCGCCGACTTGCGCTTCGAACAGCTCGATATAGCTGCGGTCCAGCGGGTAAGCGTGCTCACTCTGGTTGCAGCCTTCTACCAGGAACTCGCGCTCCTGCTCGCCAATCAACGGCAGGTCGGCCATGTCGCCATGGAAGCCCTGCACCAGCGCCAGCAGCAGGCGCTTGAACTCGCCGAGCATGCTTTGCACGGTGGTTTCGTCGAAGTAACGCTGGTCGTAAGACAGGTGCAAGCCCAGGTCATCACCGGGGTAGCACACCGCGGTCAGCGGGAAGTTGGTGTGGGTGCGGCCGGAATCCGAAGTGGCATTCAGGCTTTGTGCACGGTCCAGCACCGAGGTTTCCACCGGGGCGTTTTCGAACACGAACAGGCTGTCGAACAGCGGTTGGCCCTTGGGCAGTTCGCTGTGTTCCTGGATGGTCACCAGCGGCAAATATTCGTACTCGCGCAGCTGCATATTGCTGTCGAGCAGGCCGCTCAACCATTGGCGCACGCTGCACGGTTGATCGTCTTGCGGCAGCTTCACCCGCAGCGCGATGCTGTTGATAAACAGGCCGACGGTGCGTTGCATCTCGGGCATTTGCACCGGACGCCCGGCCACGGTGACGCCGAACAGCACGTCGCGGTCCCCGCTCAAGCGACGCAGCACCAGGGCCCATGCCGCCTGGGCAAAGGTATTGATGGTGAGCTGATGGGCCTGGGCCAATTCCCGCAGTTGCGCGCCATCGCGGGCATCCAGGCGGGTGTAGCAGTCGCCCACCACCATGCCGCCGCTGTGGCCCGCGTGTTCGCGCAGGAACGGCCGGTCGCTCGGGATCGGTGTGGTGCGCTCAAAGCCTTGCAGGTTCTGCTGCCACCACTGGCGTGCTTCATTCAGATTCTGGCGTTGCAGCCAGGCAATGTAGTCGCGATAACGCGGCGGTGTGGCCAACTGCGCCTCAACGCCTTCGCCCAGGGCCATGTAGATCTCGAAGAAGTCATTCATCAGCAGCGAACGACACCAGGCATCGATAAGGATGTGGTGGTTGCTCATCATGAACCAGTAGCGCGCTTCGCCAACGCGGATCAGGCGCAGGTGGAACGGCGCCTGGTTGAGCAGATCGAAGCCGGCTTCGCGCTCAGTCTTGAGCAACGCTTGCAGGCGCGGCTCTTGCTCAGCCTCAGGGTCCTTGCTCCAGTCCAGGTACTCGATTGGCGTGCTGCCGGGTTTGTGGATCACTTGCAGCATGTCTTCGCCGACGTTCCAGCAGAACGAGGCGCGCAAGGCTTCATGACGGGCGATCACCGCTTGCCAGGCCTGGGCGAAGCGCTCCGGGTCGAGGGCGCTGTTGATGCGGTAGCGGTCCTGCATGTAGTACAGGCCGGTGCCTGGTTCGAGCAAGGTGTGCAGCAACAGGCCCTCTTGCATCGGGGTCAGCGGGTACACGTCTTCGATGGCGCTGGCCGGAACCGGCAAGCTGTCGAGTTGCGGCTGGGTCAGGTGCGCCAGGGGGAAGTCGGACGGCGTAAGGCCGCCGGCATCGTCCCTGAGGCAATGCGCGATCAGGCTGTGCAACTCGGCCAGGTAGGCTTCGGCCAACTCGCGGACGGTGTGTGCATCGTGGCGTTCGCGGCTGAAGGTCCAGCGCAGCACCAGTTCACCGCCATACACCTGGCTGTCGACGCTCAGGGCGTTGGGCAGTGGCGCATCCGGGTCGTGGGCCAGGCCCGCCGATTCATCCAGCGGATGGAACAGCGCCTCGCTGCCGAAACTCTGGTCGAACTGCCCCAGGTAGTTGAAGGTGATGTCGGCGCTTGGCAGTGCTGCCATGGCCTGCTTGCACAGATCGTCCGCCAGGTAGCGCAGCACGCCATAACCGAGGCCCTTGTGCGGCACGCCGCGCAGTTGTTCCTTGATGGCCTTGATCGAGTCGCCCTGTTCAGCCTGCGGCGTCAGGCGCAATGGGTACGCACTGGTGAACCAGCCGACACTGCGGGTCAGGTCGATCTCATCGAACAGGGCTTCGCGGCCATGGCCTTCCAGTTGGATCAGCGCCGAGTCATGCCCGCTCCAGCGGCACAGCACGCGGGCCAAGGCGGTCAACAGCAGGTCGTTGACCTGGGTGCGATATGCGCTTGGCGCTTGTTGCAGCAACTGACGGGTGTGTTCGGCACCCAGGCGCACGCTGACGGTCTCGGCATCGCGATTGCGCAACGTGCCCTGCGCACGGTCCACCGGCAACGCCACGGCCGGGCCCGCCAATTGGTCCTGCCACACATGCAATTCTTCGCGCAGGGATTCGCTGCTGGCATAGGCCTGCAAGCGTGCGGCCCAGTCACGTAGCGCGCTGGTCTTGGCCGGCAGGCTGACGGATTGGCCTTCGCTGAGTTGGCGATAGACGTTCTGCAGGTCTTCGAGCAACACCCGCCACGACACGCCATCCACCACCAAGTGATGGATCGCGATCAGCAGGCGTTGCTGGCCTTCGGGGCCGTCCACCAGCAAGGCGCGCAGCAGCGGGCCGTGTTCCAGATCGAGGCTGCGCTGGGTGTCGGTGAACAGCGCGGTGCACTGCGCCATATCGCGCACTTGCGCCTGCATCAGCACGCCGCCCTGGGGCACGGCCAAATGCTCGGCATGCCATTGCGCATGGCGCCGGGTGAAGCTCAGGCGCAGTGCGTCGTGGTGCTCCAGCACTGCCAGCAGCGCTTGTTCCAGGCGATGAGGTTCCAGCAGTTGCAGTGGCTTGAGCACCAGCGCCTGGTTCCAGTGCTGACGCGCCGGAACATCGGTATCAAAGAACCAATGCTGGATCGGCGTGAGGCCCGAGCTGCCGGTGAGTACGCCCTGCTCCGCCGTGACCTGCTCGGAGCGCGTGGCGACGGCGGCCAGGGTTTGCACGGTCTGATGCTGGAACAGGTCGCGGGGGCTGAAATGAATCCCCGCCTGCCGCGCCCGGCTGACCACCTGGATCGACAGGATCGAGTCGCCACCCAGCTCAAAGAAATTATCGTCCAGACCGACTTGCTGCACGTTCAACACCGCGCACCAGATCGCGGCCAGGGTGCTTTCCAGTTCGTTGCGCGGGGCCACGTACTGTTGGCGATTGGCCTCGGGGTCCGGCTGCGGCAAGGCGCGGCGGTCGAGCTTGCCGTTGGCGGTCAGCGGCATGCTGTCGAGCACGATCAGGTGTGCGGGCACCATGTAGTCCGGCAATTGCGCCTTGAGGTGGGCCTTCAACGCCTCGCGCAATGGGCCGTGCTCTGCGTCGCTGACCAGGTACGCCACCAGCTGTTTGCCACTCGGCGAATCCAGCGCCAGCACCACCGCCTCGCGCACCGCTTCGTGTTCCAGCAGGCGGGTTTCGATCTCGCCCAGCTCAATGCGAAAACCACGGATTTTCACCTGATGGTCGATACGCCCCAGGTACTCCACCAGGCCATCGGCGCGTTGGCGCACCAGGTCGCCGGTGCGGTACAGGCGCCGCCATTGGCGGCAAACGGATCGGCGACAAAACGCTCCGCCGTCATGCCCGGACGCTCGTGGTAACCCTGGGCCAGGCCCGCGCCGCCGACGAACAACTCACCGGTCGCACCTTGGGGCACCAAGGCCAGATCGGCGTCGAGAATGTACGCCACGCGGTCGCCGATAATGCTGCCGATCGGCACGCTGCCGGCGCCCTCTTCCAACTGCTCGGGCGCGAGGCTGGCCAGTGGCATCACCACGGTTTCGGTCGGGCCATAGGCGTTGAAAAACACCTCGGGCTGGAAGGCTGCGCGAATGCGCTGCAAGTGTTCGCCGGTCAGGGCTTCGCCGCCAGTGATGCACATGCGTACCGGCAAGGTCTGATTCTGGGTCGCCAGCCATTGCGCCAACTGGCTGCCATAGCTCGGGGTAAAGCCGAGGATATTGATGCCATGGGTGCGGATCAGCCCGCAGATTTCCTCTGCATCCCACTGGCCCTGGGCCCGCAAGACCACTTGCGCGCCGCTGAGCAACGGCACCAGCAGACGCTCGGTGGCGGCGTCGAAGTTGATCGAATAGAAATGCAGCTCGCAGTCATCCGGGCGCATGCCGAAGCGCGCGATCACGGCCTGGCAATGCATGGCGATTTCGCCATGGGACACCACCACGCCTTTCGGTTTGCCGGTGGAGCCGGAGGTGTAGATCAGGTACGCCTGGTGTTGCGCCAGGCTGATAAACGGCAGCTCATCGGCCGGGTAGTTCGCCAGCACGGGCGAGTCGTCCTCCAGGCACCAGCACGCCACTGTGGCCGGCAGTTCACCGAGGGCTTCGAACATCGCCGCGTCGCTGAGCAGCAGGCCGATGCCGCTGTCTTCGATCATGTAGTGCAGGCGATCCAGCGGGTATTCCGGGTCCAGCGGTACATAGGCGCCGCCGGCCTTGAGGATCGCCAGCAGGCCGACGACCATTTCCAGGGAGCGCGGCAGCGCCAGGCCGACCCGCACCTGTGGGCCGACGCCGCGTTCGCGCAGCATCCAGGCCAGGCGATTGGCACGGGCATTGAGTTCTGCGTAAGTGAGGGTAACGCCGGCAAAGGTCAGGGCCGGCGCATCCGCACGCTTGAGCGCCTGCTGGCTGAACAACGGGTGGATACACTGATCAAGGCGGTGTTCACCGGCCTCGACGCCCAGGCTGTCCTGCAATGCGCGTTGTTCGGTGGCGGTCAGCAGCGGCAGTTCGCTGAGGCGTTGTTGCGGGTCGGCAATCAACGCTTCCAGCAGGTTGCGCCAATGTTCAGCCATGCGCGCAATGCGCGGCTCGTCGAACAGATCCGTGCTGTACGTCAGGCAGCAACCCAGGCGATGGTCGAGGTCGGTGACTTCCAGGTTGAGGTCGAACTTGGTCGCACGGGCATCGTTGGCCAGGTATTCGACGGTCATGCCGGCCAATTGGCGGCTCTGCTGGAATTCCCAGCGCTGCACGTTGCACATCACCTGGAACAGCGGGTTGTAGGCGGCACTGCGCGGTGGTTGCAGGGCTTCCACCAGATGGTCGAACGGCAGGTCCTGGTGGGACTGGCCCTCGATCACGGTGTGGCGCACCTGCTCGAACAATTCGCCGACATTCATCTGCCCATTGAGCTGGCAGCGCAGCACCTGAGTATTGAGGAACGCGCCGATCAGCCCTTCGCTTTCCGGGCGGATGCGGTTGGCCACCGGGGCGCCGATGCGCAGGTCGGTCTGACCGCTGTAGCGGTAGAGCAACACGGCCAGGGTCGCGGTCATGGTCATGAACAGCGTGAGGCCGCGTTCGGCGTTGAAGGCGCGCACACGGGCGGCCAATTCGTCGCTCAGATCGAAGCGGTACAGCTCGCCCTGGTGGCTTTGCACCGGCGGTCGTGGGCGGTCGCTCGGCAGTTCCAGCAGCGGATGCTCACTGCCCAGTTGTGCGGTCCAGTAATCCAGTTGGCGTTGGCGCTCGCCGGATTCCAGCCACTGGCGCTGCCACACGCTGTAGTCGAGGTATTGCACCGGCAACGGCGCCAGGGGCGACAGGCGCTCGTCGATAAAGGCTTCGTACAACGCGCTGAGTTCACGGGCAAAGATGTCCATGGCCCAGCCTTCTGTGACGATGTGGTGCAGGGTCAGCACCAGGTAGTGCTCCTGCTCGCCGGCCTTGACCACACAGGCGCGCAGCAGCGGCCCGGTTTCCAGGTTGAACGGCGTGTGGGCCTCATGATCGGCCAGTTGCTGCAAACGCTGCTGGCGCTCGGTTTCGTTCAGCGCCGAAATATCCTGCCAGTCCATGCGCAGGCCGGTCTGCGGCGAGACCTTCTGATAGGCCACACCGTCGACGCTCGGGAACGTGGTGCGCAGGGTTTCGTGGCGCATGATCAAGGCCTGCAACGCGGCTTCGAAACGCCCCACATCCAGCACACCCCGCAGGCGCGCCATGCCGCCGACGTTGTAGGCCGGGCTGTCCGGCTCCATCTGCCAGAGGAACCACATGCGCTGCTGGGAATAGGACAACGACACCGGCTGGCTGCGGTCGACCTGGGCAATCGCAGTTTGCTGGTTGCGCTGGCCCGACGCCTGGATCCGCTCGACTTGCTCGGCAAACGCGCCCAGTTCGCTGGCTTCAAACAAGGTGCGCAGCGGCAGTTCGACGTCGCAGGCCTGGCGGGTACGGGAGATGATTTGCGTGGCCAGCAACGAGTGGCCGCCGAGGGCGAAGAAGTCGTCGCGCAGGCCGATTGCTGGCAGGCCGAGCACTTCGCGCCAGATCGCGGCGATCTGCTGCTGCAACACTGTTTCGGGCTCAATGTGTTCGCGGGTTTGCCACACCGGCTCCGGCAATGCGCGGCGGTCCAGCTTGCCGCTGGGGCTCAGGGGCATGGCGTCCAGGCGCATCAGTTGCGCGGGCACCATGTACTCAGGCAGCTCGGCGGCCAGGGCGGCTTTCACGTCCTGTTCATCCAGTGCGGTGCTGGCGGTGTAGTAGCCGATCAGCGTGGCGTTGCGCACCAGCACCACGGCCTGGGCGATACCGTCCAGGGCCAGCAGGCGTGCTTCGATTTCTTCCGGTTCCACACGGAAGCCGCGCAACTTGACCTGCTGATCGAGACGGCCGAGGTATTCGAGCACGCCATTGGCATTCCAGCGCACGCGGTCACCGGTGCGATACAGGCGCGCGCCGGCCTCGCCCAGCGGGTCGGCAATAAAACGTTCGGCGGTCAAACCGGCACGCCCGAGGTAACCCCGCGCCAGGCCAATGCCACCGATGCACAGTTCGCCCGGCACACCGGCTGGCAACAGGTTGAGGTGATCGTCCAATACGCGGCAGATCACATTGCCCAGCGGCCGGCCAATAGGCGAGCGCTCGCCATCTTCTGCGGTGCAGTGCCAGTGGGTGACGTTGATCGCGGTTTCGGTCGGGCCATAGCGGTTGTGCAACTGCACCGCCGGCAACTGCGCCAATACGCGGTTGCGCAGTTCGGCCGGCAACGCCTCGCCGCCAGAGAACAGGCGACGCAGGCTGGTGCATTCGGCCACTAACGGCTCGTCGATAAACAACTGCAACAGCGGCGGCACAAAGTGCAGGGTGGTCACGCCGTGCTCCTGCACCAACTGCGCAATGCGGTGCGGATCGCGATGCTCACCCGGGCCGGCCAGCACCAGGCGGCAGCCGGTGATCAACGGCCAGAAGCATTCCCACACCGACACGTCAAAACTGATCGGTGCCTTTTGCATCAGCACGTCGGTGTCGTTCAGTGCGTATGTGGCCTGCATCCACTGCAAGCGCTCGGCCAGCGCTCCATGGGTATTGCCCACGCCTTTGGGCTGGCCGGTGGAGCCGGAGGTGTAGATCACGTAGGCAAGGTTGTCGCCGTGCAGGTGCAGACCCGGTGCCTGGGTCGGCCAGCGGTCCAGGTGCAGGCTGTCCATGGCGATGACGCACACGCCGTCGGCGCTCGGCAGTTGCTCCAGCAATGCGGTTTGGGTCAGCAGCAGTTGCACGCCGCTGTCCTTGAGCATGTAGGCCAGGCGCTCGGCGGGGTAATCCGGGTCCAGCGGCACATAGGCGCCACCGGCCTTGATGATCGCCAACAGGCCAATCAGCAGTTGCGGCGAACGCTCGGCGGCGATGGCCACGCACACGTCCGGGCCGACGCCTTTGTCGCGCAGGTAATGGGCCAGGCGGTTGGCCTGGGTGTGCAGTTGGGCGAAGGTCAGGCTGCCGTCCTGCCAGACCAGCGCGGTGGTGTCCGAGGTCTGCCGATTGAGCAGCTCGGGCAACCATTGCTGGGCCGGCGCACACGGCGCCTGGCTCCATGGCTGCTGTTCGCCCACCGGCAGCAACTGCAGGTCGCCGAGGGCTTGCTGGGGGTGCTCGCAAATGGCGTGCAGCAGGTGGGTGAAGTGCTCGGCAAGGCGCTGGATGGTTGCGCCTTCGAACAGCTCATCGGCGTAGTCGAACGCCAGGCTCAGACGGCCGTTGCGGTCTTCTTCGGTATGCAGTTGCAGGTCGAACTTGGCTTCGCGGCTGTGCCACGGCAACTCATCGGCGAGCATGCCCGGCAGGCGGCGCAAAGCGCTGAGATCGCGTTGCTGGTGGTTGAACATGACCTGGAACAGGCCCTGCTCGCGGGCCTGGGGGAAGGCTTCCAACAGTTGTTCGAAGGGCAGGTCCTGATGGGCCTGGGCGCCCAACGCGGTTTCGCGGGTGGCGGCCAATAGCTGGGTGAACGGCAGGCGCCCGTCCAGCTCGGCACGCAGCACCAGGGTGTTGATAAAGAAGCCGATCAGGCCTTGGGTTTCCTGGCGCGGGCGGTTGGCGTTGGGCACGCCGATGCGGATATCGCGCTGGCCGCTGTAGCGATAGAGCAAGGTCTGGAACGCCGCCAGCAACAGCATGAAGGGCGTGGATTCGTTGGCCTGGGCGGTCTGGCGAATCGCTTCGCTGAGGCCGGCGCTCAGGCGCACGCTATGACGCGCAGCACTGTGCAGGTGGTGGGCGGAACGCGGGTGGTCGGTGGCCAGGCTCAGGGTCGGATGCTCGTCCCCCAGTTGGTTTTTCCAGTACGCCAGTTGACGCTGGCCTTCACCTTCGGCCAGCCATTGGCGCTGCCAACTGCCGTAGTCGGCGTATTGCAGGGCGAGCGGCGGCAGCGCCAGGGATTGTCCCTGGGAGGCGGCGGCGTACAGGCGCGAGAACTCGTCGATAAGGATGTTGAGCGACCAACCATCGGCAATGATGTGATGCAGCGTCACCAGCAATTGGTGGTCTTCATCGTCCAGGCGCACCAGGGTCACCCACAGCAGCGGGCCTTTTTCCAGATCGAATTGCGTGCGCGCCTCGTCTTCGCGGATCTGCTGCGCACGGGCTTCGCGCTCGGTGGCGGGCAGGTCGCTGAGGTCGATGACTTGCAGGTCGAACGCTACGTTGGCGTCAACGCGCTGGAAGGCTTGGCCATCACGCTCGTAGAAGCGGGTGCGCAGGGCTTCGTGGCGCTGGATCAGGTGCTGGAAGCTCAGGCGCACCGCGTCTTCGTCCAGCTCGCCACGCAGGCGCAGGCCGCCGGGAATGGTGTAGGCGCTGCTCTGCGGGTCCAGTTGCCAGGTGATCCACAGGCGATTCTGGGCCAGGGACTGGGGCAATTCGTCCTGGCGTGACAAGGCATGAATTGCGCCTTGGGCGACGCCGCCGTCCTGCTGCAACTGTGCAACATGGGCAGCAAACGTCGACAGGGTCGGTGCCTCGAACAGCATGCGCAGGTTCAGCTCCAGGCCAAGGGTTTCACGCAGGCGTGCGACCACTTGGGTGGCGGTGATGGAGTTACCGCCGAGCAGGAAGAAGTGATCGTCGGCAGCGACACTCGCGACCTGTAACTGCTCGCACCAGATCGTCGCGATCTGCTGTTGCAACTCGCCGTCCAGTGCCGCATCGCCAGCCTGCCCTTGCAGATCGGGGAATTGCGCGTAGCTGTCGAGGCTGCCATCGGCGTGACGCAGCGCACAGGCCGCACGTTGCACCTTGCCGCTGGACGTCTTGGGCAACGCGCCGGGGTTGAGCAACACCACCACGCTCGGCGCCTCTTGATAGGCCTCGGCCACGGCCTGGCGGATGGCCTTGATCAGCGCTTCGGGCGGCAGGATTTTCTGCACGCTGCGGCTGATTTCGGCGGCGATGCCGATGCCTTCCAGGCCCTGGTCATTCACCGCAAACGCCGCAACCCGGCCTTTGCGCACCACTTCCACTTCGCGCTCGATGGTTTGCTCGATGTCTTGCGGGTAGAGGTTGTGACCGCGCACGATCAACAGGTCTTTGAGGCGGCCGGTGATGTACACCTCGCCAAAGCGGATAAAGCCCAGGTCGCCGGTACGCAGCCAGGTCCGCCCGGCGTGCTGGACGAAGGTCTTGGCGGTGGCTTCAGGATTGCGCCAGTAGCCGTGGGCGATGCTCGGCCCGGTGGCCCAGAGTTCGCCGACGCTGTTGTCGGGCAATTCATTCAACGTGTGAGGGTCAACGATCAGCACCGCGTGTTCCGGCTGGCTGGTGCCGCAACTCATGATCGCACTGCCCTGCCCCGGCTCGGCGCGGTTGGCGGCCAGCGCCGTCTCGTCGACGCGCAGCGCCGGGATGCCATGACCCCGGGTGCCGCCAGCGACAAACAGCGTCGCCTCGGCCAGGCCGTAAGACGCGAAGAAATTGTCTGAGCTGAAACCACAGGCGGCGAATTTCTCGGCGAAGCGCTCCAGGGTGTCGAGACGGATCGGCTCGGAACCGGAATAGGCCACGCGCCACTTGCTCAGGTCCAGGCGCTCCAGGGCTGATTCGCTGACGCGCTCGCTGCACAGGCGGTAGGCGAAATCCGGACCGCCGCTGATGGTGCCGCCGTATTCGCTGATCGCTTCCAGCCAGCGCAATGGCCGGCCAAGGAAGTACGCCGGCGACATCAGCACGCACGGCACGCCGCTGAAGATCGGTTGCAGCAGGCCGCCGATCAGGCCCATGTCGTGGTACAGCGGCAGCCAGCTGACAATCACGTCGTCGGGGTTGAGGTCGATGCCGAAGCCGCGACGGATCAGCACTTCGTTGGCCACCAGGTTGCCGTGGCTGACTTGCACGCCCTTGGGCAGTGCCGTGGAGCCGGAGGTGTATTGCAGGAAGGCGATGTCGTCGGGATGCAGCTCGGGGGCGACCCAACTGTCAGTGCCGTCCAAGGTGTCGACACTCAACACCGGCGGCGCATTTTCGATCTGCGCCAGGCCCTCGGCGAGACTGGCGATGGTCAGCAGCAGGCGCGGTTCGGCGTCGCTGATGATCGACAGCAAACGCTCCTGGTGATGACGGCGGGTGGACTCCGGCGGGTAGGCCGGCACCGCGATCACCCCGGCGTACAGGCAGCCAAAGAACGCCGCGACGTAGTCCGGGCCGCTGGGGAACAACAGCACGGCGCGGTCGCCCAACGCGGCATTGGCCTGCAGGGCGCTGGCGATGGTGCGGGCGCGCTGGTCGAGGTCGCGATAACTGAGCACAACGCTGTGCTCGGCGGACTCGGCCAGGAAGCGCAGAGCCACCTGGTCCGGGGTCTGCACGGCGCGACGTTGAAGGGACTGGACCAGGGTGCGGGGAAGTTCGAAGGCGTCCATCATGGGGTTCCTGCCTGAAATCGGCTTACGGGAAATTCGGGAATTAAGTGGCTATCAGCCGGCGACCAGTTGCCGCGTCACGCCATTGCGCCAGCGGGCCAAGTGTTCGTCGGCGTAGCGCCGCAGGCAGCGCAATACAGCGCTTTCGTGCTGCACGAGAAAGAAGTGGTGGCCGTCGAACATGTCGAGGGAAAAGCCGCTGGCAGCGTCGAGTTGCCAGTCGAGCAATTGGTCGGCGCGCACGCTGTCCTGCTTGCCGCCGAACACATGGATCGGCAAGGCCAACGGCGTGCGCTCGCCATAGGTGAAGCTGCCGCACAGCAGGAAATCGGCACGCAGGATGGGCAACATCAGTTGCATCAATTCGGGGTTGGCCAGGGCTGCTTCGGCGGTGCCCTGCAGTTCACGCAGGCGGGCGATCAGCTGCTCATCGGTCTTTTCGATGGCGTATTCGCTGACATCGCGACGCGCCG
Source organism: Pseudomonas cyclaminis (assembly GCF_015163715.1). Classification (GTDB taxonomy): domain Bacteria; phylum Pseudomonadota; class Gammaproteobacteria; order Pseudomonadales; family Pseudomonadaceae; genus Aquipseudomonas; species Aquipseudomonas cyclaminis. The sequence continues at coordinate 19,305 of NZ_JADDUM010000088.1, read as the reverse complement.
GGCCGGCAGTGCCGGACGCGAACAGCGCCAGCGGCGCAGGGACGTTGCGGGCGTTCAACGCGTGGGCCAACTCAAAGGCAAGCAGACCGCCAAGGCTGTGGCCGAACAACGCGTAGGGGCCACTCAAATCGTGGCTGATTTCATCCGCCAGTTGCGCGGCCAAGGCCTTGATGTCGCGCTGCAAGGGCTCGTCCATGCGCATGCCGCGACCGGGCAATTCCAGCGGGCAAACCTGCAGCCACTCGGGCAACGCTCGGCGCCACCGTGCGTAGACCATGGCGCTGGCGCCTGAATAGGGCAGGCAGAACAGGCGCAGCCGGGTCGGCGTGCTCATCGCTCGAAGACTCCAAACTGAAACACGCTGTGTGCACGGTAAAAACCCATTTCGTCCTCCTGCGGGTGCTGATCCTTGGCCGCCTTGCTAACGGACCTGTCACCCAGAAGAACGGACGGCAACCGCAAATAATTAGTCGCCGGGGATGAGCGAGACGTGGTTCACACCGAACAAGAAAGCATAAGATTAGTTCGCCTTCTCATTTGACAATCATTATCATTCAGCCTAATTTGTTGCCCGATGTGTAGGAGGCCTCAGCAAGGACGCCCTCCCCCAACCTATTTCTCAAGGTGATTTCCATGACGGAACAAGTATCCACAGGCAGGTGCGACTCACCACTTCTCCAGGCGTTCGTCGACAATCGATTGATTCTGGTGAAGATCGCAGCACGCATTACCGGCTGCCGCTCCCGCGCCGAAGATGTTGTGCAGGACGCCTACTTTCGCCTGCAATCGGCGCCGACGATCACATCATCGTTCAAGGCCCAACTGAGTTACCTGTTCCAGATCGTGCGCAACCTGGCCATCGATCACTACCGTAAGCAGGCCCTGGAACTCAAATACTCCGGAACGGAAGAGGAAGGCTTGAATGTGGTTATTCACGGCGCTTCACCGGAAACCTCGCACATCAATTTCAACACCTTGGAAAACATTGCCGACGCGCTGACCGAGCTGCCCCAGCGCACCCGCTACGCGTTCGAGATGTACCGCTTGCACGGCGTGCCGCAAAAGGACATCGCCAAGGAACTGGGGGTGTCGCCAACGCTGGTCAACTTCATGATCCGCGATGCGCTGGTGCACTGCCGCAAGGTGTCGGGCAGCCATAGCGATACCTTCGCACGCCGGGTCTGAGGAAAAAAAATGGGGAGCGGCCTGCCCGCTCCCGGCCGTGAACCTCGCCTCAGATCAACCCGCACCGCTCAAAAAACCGTTCCCGCCCCAGGATCATCAGCGCCGCACGCTTGTGCGGGAAGTCGAATTCCTTCTCACAGTGGAAACACTGGTTGTGCATATGGCCGATCATCTTCGCGTTATCGGCACGCGGTTCCGCCACCACCCGCTGGGTGCGCGGGTCATCCAGGAACAGGTAGTGCACCAGCGCCGATAGCCAACTGGCGACCTTGTGCGGACCACGATGGTGTTCCTCGCCCACCAGCATGTGGATGCCACGGTCGTAGTCGGCCGCAGCGTAGAACGGTGCGATACGGTCTTCCTTGGCCCAGTAGGCTTCGAAATAGGCAAAGGGTTCATCGTCGAAACAGCCGATCAGCGTGAGGGTATGCGGATCGGCGGCGAGCTTGTCGAGGTATTCCCGGTGCTGCTCCAGGCTGCCGCTTTCCTGCCAGAAATTCGCCACGCGTGCGCTGTTCTGCCAGCGATTGAAGCGCGCCAGGTCCACATCGATTTCAACGGTGCGCAGGGAAATCCAGGCGCCGAGGCGAGCGTCGTAACGTCGGTAAACCTCACCTCGGGGTTTCGGTGCGCGGACCGGGTGGCGCTTGCCGGCACTGATAATCATCTGTTGCGGGTAGCTGCCACTGGACGAATGCCCCAACCACGGCTGGGGCAACTGCCAGAACAGGGTGCGCTCGCAGCGATACTGCCCGGCGGTCTCGGCGGCCCTCAGCAAGCCACTGCGCAAGGCGTCTTCGGGCACATGTGCAAGGTGCCAGGTCAGGCGCTGCCGGGCAGGCTCCTTGGCAAACAACCAGTAGCAGGCGGCCCACAAGGCGCGGGCGGAAGGCACATCGCCGGGGTTCTGCAGATGCACCTGCAACTGATCGCCACGTTCCAGGCGCAAACGCGCCAGCGGCTGGCCTTCCAGGGTCAGGCTCAGGTGGCTTTCGGTTTCATCGGCATTCAGGGCAGGCCCGGCCGGCAACGGCAGGACCGACAGGTCATTGAGATTGGACATGGGAGGGGCTCACGTAATCGTCGACAGATAAGGAAGTGACGTGAGCCGGGGGAAGAAATTTACCCGATCAAGGTACCGCCATCACGTCGATGCGGTACGGCTCGAAAATCTTCAGCATCTCGCCGTTATCGCGCAGGCGCTTGAGCAGTTCGGCAAACGCAGGCCCTGTGATCGGCGCCTTCGGCCGTAGCAAGGCGTAATGGTGATAAACCTGATCGATACGCTCCGACACCAGGAACTGCGCGGCCATATCCGCATTGCGCACCATAAAGTCACTCAGGTACGAACGGGTCACCAGGGCAATGTCCGCCCGCCCACGCGCAACCATCAGCAGGTTGCTGTCATGGGAATAGGTCAAGGTGGCGTTGAAATGCTCGGCCATGTTCCTGGGGTCGGGATTGAAGCTGGCGAAGGCGTAGTGATATCCGCTGAACACCGCCAGGCGTTTGCCCGCGAGGTCGGCGAAATACTCCTGGCCGCGACCTGGCTCACGCTGGGCGACGAAAATCTCTGCGTCTTCCAGGCCCATATCGACGCTGGTGTGGGAGATTTTCTGCCAGCCCCAGGCGGGGTTTTCGAAGATGGCCATGTCGACCCGGCCCTGCTCGAAATCGCGGAAACGCCTGGGGATGGAGGTGGGCACCAGCACAAACTGGTAGTCGGTTTGCGAGGCGTTCAAGGCCTCGACCAATTGCGGCAGCAACCCGGTGTCGGCGCCCTGCTCCGGGCGCACGGTGTAAGGCGGGAAATGCGCCGCGCCAATGCGCACCAATTGCGCAGCCGAGGCCGGCATCCACCACACGGCGCCCAGTGCCCATATTGTCAGTCCTGCAGCCAGCCGCCATGGCGAAAACATCAAGGCACACACCGTTCAACCGATTGATGTCGATAAGCTAGGCGTTTTTGTCTGGCGAGACAACTTTCTACCGGCAAATTAATAGCTTGCGCCTCAGTCGGCTTTCAGAACCATCAGCAGGGCTTCTTCGGCCAACTGCTCCAGCGTCAGGCTGCCCTCGGCGCGAAACCACGTGGTGGTCCAGGACAAGGCACCCGTGAGGAAGCGCCGCGCGATAAACACATCGCCCTTGATATAGCCCGCGGCCTTGGCCTCGCCCAGCACTTGCAGCCAGAGGTCTTCATACACGTCGCGCAGCGCCAGGACCTGGGCCTGGCCGTCCTGCGACAGTGAGCGCCATTCATATACCAGCACCGCCATGGCTTCGCCGCTGCCGCCCATGATCGACTGCAACTCGCAGCGAATCAGCGCCAGTACACGCTCGCGCACGTTCGTCGCTTGCTCCAGCGAAGCCCGCATCATCGCCGTGTTGTAGTGGATGGTTTCCTCCATCACCGCCCGCAGGATCTCGTCCTTGCTCTTGAAGTGATGAAAGATGCTGCCGGACTGAATGCCCACCGCACTGGCCAGGTCACGCACGGTGGTGCGCTCGAAACCCTTGTTGCGAAACAGGTGCGCCGCGGTTTGCAGCAACTTGCCCCGGGCGCTGTCGGGATCGGTCAATTGGCCGCCATCGACCATGGTGCGCATCACCCGCAGGGCTTGGTGCTCATCCATGCTGCTCTCCTCTACTTCTACTGACGTCTTGGCCGGCAATTTAGGCCGTGGCCGCCAACCAAGCAAGCGCTTGGCTAAAACCTGTGACTGGAGTTTACAAACCAAGCGCTTGCTTGGTAGTCTCGCCAACAGCCATTCGAGGAAGGATTTCTCATGAGCAAGACGGTTCGTATCGGCTGCGCCAGCGCCTTCTGGGGCGACACCTGCACGGCTGCTGCCCAGTTGGTGCACGGCGGTGCGCTGGATTACCTGGTGTTCGACTACCTGGCGGAAGTCACGCTGTCGATCCTCGCCGGCGCACGGCTGAAAAATCCCCAGGCCGGTTACGCCCCGGACTTTGTCGAGGTGCTCACGCCACTGCTGGTCGATATCCAGCGCCAGGGCATCCGGGTAATCAGCAACGCGGGTGGCATCAACCCCCAGGCCTGCGCCGCGGCGCTGCAAGCGGCTTGCGATAAAGCCCAGGTACCGCTGAAGATCGCCGTGCTGCTGGGCGATGACCTGCAACCCCAATTGCAAAAACTGGCGGGCACCACCGATATGTTCAACGGCGCACCACTGCCGCCGGTATGCCTGTCCGCCAACGCCTACCTCGGCGCACCGGGCATCACCCGCGCCTTGACGTTGGGCGCCGATATCGTCATCACCGGGCGCGTGGTCGACAGCGCGGTGGTCAGCGCCGCGCTGGTGCATGAATTCGACTGGTCCTGGCACGACTACGACCGCCTCGCCCAGGCCGCCCTGGCCGGGCACATCATCGAATGCGGCGCCCAGTGCACCGGCGGCAACTTCACCGACTGGCGCGATGTGCCGGACTATGAACACATCGGCTTCCCCATCGTCGAAGTCAGCGCCGACGGCCAGTTCACCGTGAACAAGATCGACGGCACCGGCGGGCTGATCAGCACACTCAGCGTGGCCGAACAGTTGCTGTATGAAATCGGTGACCCACGCGCCTATCTGCTGCCCGATGTGATCTGCGATTTCACCCAGGTCAAACTGCAGCAGCAAGGAAAACACCGCGTGCACCTGCACGGCGCCAAGGGTTCGCCGCCCACCGGCCAGTACAAGGTCAGTGCCACCTACCCCGATGGCTTCCGTTGCACCGCCAGTTGCCTGATTGCCGGGATCGACGCGGTGGCCAAGGCCGAGCGGGTCAGCCAGGCGATCATCAACAAGACCTCGGAACTCTTCAGCCAACGCGGCTGGGCGCCGTACACCGAGGTGAATATCGAATTGCTGGGCAGCGAAGCCACCTATGGCGCACATGCGATGCGCCATGACTGTCGTGAAGTGGTGGTCAAGCTGGCGGTGCGGCACCCGAACAGGCAAGCGCTGGCGCTGTTCGCCCGCGAGATTGCCCAGGCTGCTACCGGGATGGCACCGGGGTTGACCGGGATCGTCGGCGGCCGACCGACCGTGTACCCGTTGATTCGGTTGTTTTCGTTTCTGATCGACAAGTCCTCATGTGAGTTACTGATCGACTGCCAAGGCGAGCGCCACGCGTGCACGCTGCCGATGGCCGACGCTCCAACCTTGCCGGCCATACCGATGGATCCACCCAAGCCACAAGGCCGTGCCGACGCCAGCGTGCCCTTGGTGAAACTCGCCGTGGCGCGCTCCGGCGACAAGGGCAACCACAGCAACATCGGCGTGATCGCCCGCGATCCCGAGTACCTGCCGTGGATCGCCGAAGCCCTCACTCCCGCCGTGATCGTCGACTGGATGAGCCACGTGCTCGACCCGCTCCACGGCCGTGTCGAGCGCTGGTATCTGCCCGGCAGCCACAGCCTGAACTTCCTGCTGGAAAACGCCTTGGGCGGCGGCGGCATTGCCAGCCTGCGCATCGATCCCCAAGGCAAGGCCTTCGCCCAGCAACTGCTGGAAATCCCCATCGCGGTGCCGCAACACATCGCCGATCAATGCCAATAACAGGAGCGTTGCCGTGGCCTTCGATTTGATCTTCAACGCCGAGCGGCTCAGGGTCACAGCGTGGATGTGCTCAAGGAAGGGAAATACACCATGCCGGTGATTGAAAGCCTGATCGACGCCCACAGCGCCGCCTTCGCGCACAACCGCGACGCCATGCTGGACAGCATCCGGCACCTGCGCCAACTGGAGCAGAACCTGCTGAGCAAAGCCCAGGAAGCCAAGCCTAAGTTCGACAAGCGCGGCCAACTGCTGCCCCGCGAGCGCCTCAACCTGTTGCTGGACCCCGGCGCGCCGTTCCTGGAACTGGCCAGCCTGGCCGGCTACAAACTCCACGACGACAAGGACGGCAGCACCGCCGGAGGTGGGCTGATCGCCGGGATCGGCTACGTCAGCGGCGTGCGCTTGCTGGTGGTGGCCAATAACAGTGCGATCAAGGGCGGCACCATTTCTCCCTCCGGGCTGAAAAAATCCCTGCGCCTGCAGCAGATCGCTATGGAGAACAAATTACCGGTGGTGACCCTGGCCGAAAGCGGCGGCGCCAACCTCAACTATGCCGCCGAGATTTTCGTCGAAGGCGCACGCAGCTTCGCCAACCAGGCGCGCATGTCGGCCATGGGCCTGCCGCAGATCACCGTGGTGCACGGCTCGGCCACGGCGGGCGGCGCATACCAGCCGGGGTTGTCGGATTACGTGGTGGTGGTGCGCGGCAAGGCCAAGCTGTTCCTCGCCGGACCGCCGCTGCTCAAGGCGGCCACCGGCGAAGTGGCGACGGATGAGGAGTTGGGCGGCGCCGAGATGCACGCGCAAACTGCCGGCACCGCCGAATACCTGGCGGAAAACGACGCCGACGGCGTGCGCATCGTGCGTGAAATTGTCAGCCTGCTGCCGTGGAATGATCGCCTGCCACCGACGCCAAACCGTGCTTATCAGGAGCCGTTGTACCCGATCGATGAGCTGTTGGGGCTGATCCCCGATGACCCGAAAAAGCCCTACGACGTGCGCGAAATCCTGGCGCGCCTGGCCGACGGTTCCCGGTTCCTGGAATTCAAGGGCGAGTTCGATGCCCACACCGTCTGCGGCCACCTGCATATCCAGGGCCGCGCCATGGGCGTGATCGGCAACAACGGCCCCATCACGCCCAAAGGCGCAAGCAAGGCGGCGCAATTTATCCAGTTGTGCGACCAGAGCCGCACGCCGCTGCTGTTCTTGCACAACACCACCGGTTTTATGGTCGGCACCGAGTCGGAGCAGCAAGGCGTGATCAAGCACGGCGCAAAGATGATCCAGGCCGTGGCCAATGCGCGGGTGCCTAAACTCACGGTGGTGGTCGGCGGCTCCTATGGTGCAGGCAACTATGCGATGTGTGGCCGAGGTCTGGACCCGCGTTTCATCTTTGCCTGGCCCAACAGTCGCACGGCGGTGATGGGCGGTGCACAGGCGGGCAAGGTGCTGCGTATCGTCACCGAGGCCAAGCAGCTCAAAGACGGCCTGGTGCCCGATCCCAAGGTGCTGGACATGCTGGAGCAAGTCACCGCGCAGAAGCTCGACAGCCAGTCCACCGCACTGTACGGCAGCGCAAACCTGTGGGATGACGGGCTGATTGATCCACGGGATACCCGTACGTTGCTCGGCTTTTTGCTGGATATCTGCCATGACGCCGAAGTACGGCCATTGCAGCCCAATAGCTTTGGTGTAGCGCGTTTCTAACGATCAGGAGAACGATAAGAAATGATCTTTACCCAGGAACACCAGCAATTGCGCCGCACCGTGCGTGCCTTCGTCGACCGCGAGATCAACCCCCATGTGGACGAATGGGAAAAAGCCGGGCGCTTTCCCATCCACGAGGTTTTCCGCAAGGCCGGCGACCTTGGCCTGCTGGGCATTTCCAAGCCGGAACACTTCGGCGGCATGGGCCTGGACTACAGCTACTCGATCGTCGCCGCCGAAGAATTCGGCAGCATTCGCTGCGGCGGCATTCCCATGTCCATCGGCGTGCAGACCGACATGTGCACCCCCGCCCTCGCCCGCTTCGGATCCGATGCACTGCGCGACGAATTCCTGCGCCCGGCCATCAGCGGCGAGCAGGTCGGCTGCATCGGCGTTTCGGAAACCGGCGCCGGCTCCGACGTGGCCGGGCTCAAGACCCACGCGCGCAAGGACGGCGATGACTACGTGATCAACGGCAGCAAAATGTGGATCACCAACTCGCCCAGCGCCGACTTCATGTGCCTGTTGGCCAACACGTCGGACGACAAGCCGCACATCAACAAATCCCTGATCATGGTGCCGATGAACACCCCCGGCATCCGCGTCAGCCCGCCCCTGGAAAAACTCGGCATGCACAGCTCCGAGACCGCCCAGGTGTTCTTCGACGACGTGCGCATCCCCCAGCGCAACCGCATCGGCCACGAAGGCGCGGGCTTCATGATGCAGATGCTGCAATTCCAGGAAGAACGCCTGTTCGGCGCGGCCAATATGATCAAGGGCCTGGAGTACTGCATCGACAGCACCATTGAGTACTGCAAGGAACGCCAGACGTTCGGCAAGGCACTGATCGACAACCAGGTGATCCATTTTCGCCTGGCCGAACTGGCCACCGAAATCGAATGCCTGCGGGCACTGGTCTACCAGGCCACCGAGCAATACATCAAAGGCCAGGACGTGACCCGTCTGGCCTCCATGGCCAAACTCAAGGCCGGGCGCCTGGGCCGTGAAGTCAGCGACAGTTGCCTGCAATATTGGGGCGGCATGGGCTTTATGTGGGACAACCCCGTGGCACGCGCTTATCGCGATGTGCGCCTGGTATCGATTGGCGGCGGTGCCGACGAAATCATGCTGGGCATCATCTGCAAACTGATGGGCACCTTGCCGGGGAAAAAACCATGAACACCTTGCTGCTGGAGCCCCATAACGGCGTGCTGCACATCACCCTCAACCGGCCCGAATGCCGCAACGCCATGAGCCTGGAGATGGTCAACGAACTGCGTGCGGTCCTGGCCCGACTCGACGACCAAGTGCGAGCCGTGGTGCTCAGCGGCGCGGGCGGGCATTTCTGTGCAGGGGCCGATGTGAAGGACCTGGCCAATGCGTGCGACCAACCAGCCGAGTTGAACCGGGCCTTTGGCAGCTTGCTGCAAGAGGTTGAAGCGGTATCGCAGGTCGTGATTGTGGTGCTGCAGGGCGCCGTGCTCGGCGGCGGACTTGGCTTGGCGTGTGTGAGTGATATTGCGATGGCCGATCACCAGGCGCAGTTCGGTTTGCCGGAGACCAGCCTGGGGTTATTACCGGCACAGATTGCGCCGTTTGTGGTCAAGCGGATTGGCCTGACCCAGGCGCGGCGATTGGCGCTGACGGCAGCGCGCTTTGATGGGGTTGAGGCGCAGCGGTTGGGGGTGGTGCATTTTGTCGAGCGTGATCCGCAGGCGCTGGCGCAACGGCTGGATGAGGTATTGGGGCAGGTATTGCAGTGTGCGCCGGGGGCCAATGCGCGGACCAAGGCGTTGTTGTTGGCCAGCGTCGAACAGCCGGTGGGACCGTTGCTGGATCAGGCTGCGCAGTGGTTTGCCGAGGCGGTGACGGGGGAAGAAGGGCTTGAGGGGACTCGGGCTTTTGTGCAGAAACGCAGACCCGAGTGGGCTCGGTGAGTGAATGTATATCGGTTATCAGGGTGCCCCGCCCAGGCTCGGCATGCCCGAACGGAGGCTGGGATCTACCTGATGCAGGGAGATCAACAGGTGGGAGGGGGCTTGCCCCCTCCCACCTGTGAATTGTGACCGACATGAAACACCGGTCGGCTCTAAGGCCGCTGGGGCGAAGACCCTTTGGTTAGTTAAGCCGCCGTTACCTAAATAACGGATATGTAGACAAGGACCACAGCCATGCCGCCGTTCACGAAGATCCTGATCTCCAATCGCGGCGAAATCGCCTGCCGCATCCAGCGCACCGCACAAGCCCTGGGCTACCGCACCGTCGCCCTCTACAGCGACGCTGACGCCAACGCCCTGCATGTCCAAATGGCCGATGAATCCATCCACATCGGTGCCGCCCCGGTGCAGCAGTCCTACCTCAATATCCAGGCCATCCTCGACGCCGCCCACCGCACCGGCGCGGACGCGATCCATCCCGGCTACGGCTTCCTCTCCGAAAACCCCGCCTTCGCCAACGCCTGCATCACCGCTGGCATCACTTTTATCGGCCCCAGCGCAGAAGCCATCGACCTGATGGGCAGCAAACGCCTCTCCAAACTCGCCATGCTCGACGCCGGCGTGCCCTGCATCGCCGGCTACCAAGGCAGCGCCCAGGACGACGCCACGTTGCAACACCACGCCGACCGCATCGGCTACCCCCTGATGATCAAAGCCAGCGCTGGTGGCGGCGGCCGAGGCATGCGTCTGGTGCACCAACGCGAGCACCTGCTGGAACACCTGCGTACCGCCCGCTCCGAAGCGCAGAACGCCTTCGGCAGCGACGAACTGATCCTGGAACAGGCGCTGATCGAGCCGCGCCACGTCGAAATCCAATTGTTCGGCGACAGCCACGGCCACCTGATCTACCTCGGCGAACGCGACTGCTCGATCCAGCGTCGCCATCAAAAAATCATCGAGGAAGCGCCCTGCCCCGTCATGCCCCCCGTACTGCGCCAGGCCATGGGCGAGGCCGCGCTCAAGGCCGGGCGCGCAGTGAATTACGTTGGCGCCGGTACCGTGGAATTCCTGCTCGACCGCAACGGCCAGTTCTACTTCCTGGAAATGAACACGCGCCTGCAAGTGGAACACCCGGTCACCGAGTTGATCACCGGCCTCGATCTGGTGGCCTGGCAACTGCAGGTCGCCGCCGGCCAGCCGCTGCCGTTAACCCAAGAACAAGTGAGCCTGAGCGGCCACGCCATGGAAGTGCGCCTGTACGCCGAAGACCCGGCCCAAGGCTTCCTCCCGCAAACCGGCAAGGTGCTGCGCTGGGAGCCGGCCGCAGGCGTACGCACCGACCATGGCGTCAGCGAAGGCCAGACCATCAGCCCGTTCTATGACGCCCTGCAAGCCAAGATCATCGCCCACGGCGCCACCCGCGAGGAGGCGCGGCGCAAGCTGCTGCGTGCGGTGGAAGACACCATGCTGCTGGGGGTCAACACCAATCAGCAACTGCTGGCCGATCTGCTCAGGCACCCGGACTTTATCGACGGCAATTTCAGCACCGGGTTGATCGCCGAGCACTTCAGCCACATCGCGCCGCTCGCCGCGACGAATGAGCAGCTTGCCCTCGCCGCCGCGCTGTTTTATCACCACGGCGCCAACCAGCACGCCCAAGGTCTGGCGGGATGGCGCAATAACGCAGGCATCCCCTGGACTTACCGCCTGGAAGTCAACGGCGACCTGCACACGGTCACCGTTGACGACCTGCAACTCAGCACCGACGGGCGCTACGCCACGCGGGTGCTCAATGGTATCCGTCGCCGCGTCGCTTACCACCTCGACGGCGACCAACTGTGGCTGCCGGGCCTGACCGTGACCAATCGCACCCAACAGGTCGCCAGCCGCCGGGCCGACGCCAGCAGCGGCACAGTCAAGGCGCCGATGGACGGCGCCATTGTCGAGGTGCGGGTCCGTGCCGGCGAGCGCGTCAGCAAAGGCCAACTGCTGCTGGTGCTTGAAGCCATGAAAATGGAACACCCGCTGACAGCCGGCATCGACGGTGTGATCAAGGCTGTGCAGGCAGTCGCAGGCGATCAGGTGCGCAATCGCCAGGTTTTGCTGGAGATCGAATAGGCCCTAGGCGGAACTACAGGGCCGGGCTACGCTCTATCCCCATCAGGAAGGGACGAGTACGGGAACCTGCACAATGCCTCATTGGCTGATTATTGACCTTGAAGCCACAACGGATGAAGGCGGCTGGCCCGTGACGGAGATGGAAGTCATCGAGATCGGCGCGAGCCTGGTCAACCGCCAGGGCCGTGAACTGGACCACTTCCAGCGCTTTGTGCGGCCCTTGCGCCGCCCATTGCTGACGCCTTTTTGCCGCCAGTTGACCCACATCACCCAGGCGAATATCGACGCCGCCGCGCCCATCACCGAGGTGTGGCCGCTGTTCGAACGCTGGCTGGCCCAGCATCAACCGCGCCTGGAAGGTTGGGCCAGTTGGGGCGACTATGACCGTGCGCAGCTTGAGCTTGAATGGCAGCGCAATGGCGTGGTCAGCGCACTCGCCAAGACGCCCCATGTGAACCTCAAGCAGCGCTTCGCCAAGGCCCGGCGCCTGGACAAGCCCCTGGGGCTCAACGGCGCGCTGCAATTGGCGGGGATGCAGTTCCATGGCCAGCAACATCGGGCACTGGAAGATGCACGCAATACCGCACGCCTGCTGCCGTTGATTTTACCGGTCTAGGCAGCTCCCCTGCCCTTGGGCATACTGGCCGACCTTTCCAGACCCTTTTTCCGAGGATTCGCCCATGTTCAAAGTCAACGAGTACTTCGACGGCACCGTCAAGTCGATCGCTTTCGGCACCGCAGAAGGTCCGGCGACCATCGGCGTGATGGCTCCGGGTGAATACGAATTCGGCACCGCCCAGCGTGAAATCATGCACGTGGTCTCCGGCGCCCTGACCGTCAAACTGCCTGACGCCAGCGAGTGGGAAACCTTCGCCGCCGGCAGCCAGTTCAACGTTCCGGCCAACAGCAAGTTCCAGCTGAAGGTCGCCGTGGACACCGCTTACCTGTGCGAATACCGCGGCTAAGCCTTCGCCCGCTCAAAAAAATGCCCGTCTCCTGCGAGACGGGCATTTTTTATGGAGGCTGAAAACTATTCGAGAATGGTCACCGGCATGCCCACTTCCAGGCGCCCATTACCGTCGTTGACCAGGTTCTGGCCGAACATCGCGCCGTCCTCTGTCTTGCGGTAGGTATCCAGCGTGGCGAAAGGCTCACGGTCGGCGCTACGCTCGCCGGTTTGCGGGTCGATGGTGGTGAGAATGCAGCGTGAGCAGCGTTTGACCGCACGAAACTCCACATCACCGATGCGCAGGCGCTTCCAGCCATCTTCGGCGAAGGCTTCACCGCCTTCGATCACCAGGTTGGGACGAAAGCGCAGCATCTCCATGGGGCGGCCGATTTTTTGCGAGAGGTCGTCCAGCGACGCTTGCCCGATAACGAGTAACGGATAACCGTCGGCAAACGCCACTTGGTCATCATCGCGACCATAACCGGCCTCAGTCGTGCGGGCACGGTCCAGGGGCATCTGCACCAGCCGCGTCGGCTTGCCGATAAAGGCGCTGACCCAGGCGGCGGCTTCATCACCGGCGTCCGGCACCCTCAGGGTATCGCGCCAGATGGTCACGCCGCGCAACTCGGCATCGCTGCCGGGCAGCGCCACGTCCAGCGGCGCATAGCCAGGCGAACTCAAGGTCAGGCCACCGCTGCGGTTCCACAGCGCCGCCAGTTGGCTCATCTTCGCCACCGCCCGCTGCGTAAGGAAACGCCCGCTGGCCTCGTCCACCAGCATCCAGCGTCGATCCCCGTCCAACCCGAGTTTATCCAGGCCGATCTGCTGCAAGGTTTCGGCCTTGCCGGACTTCAAGGGGTAACGGTACAACGCGCTGAGACGAAGCATGGCCTGCATTCCTGAGGGGCAAAGTGCAACCCTAAGGTCAAGCGGTGACTTCGTCCAGCATCAGTCGCTGACGCACCACGTCCACCAGCTTGTCGGGCTGGAATTTGGACAGGAAGTTGTCGCACCCGACCTTCTTCACCATCGAGTCGTTGAAGCTGCCCGACAGCGAGGTATGCAGCACCACATACAACTTGCGCAGGCGCGGGTCGTTGCGGATCTCGGTGGTGAGGCGGTAGCCGTCCATCTCGGGCATTTCGGCGTCGGTGAAAATCATCAGCAGCTTGTCGGTCATCACATGGCCGGCGTCGGCCCACGCCTTGAGCATGTTCAGTGCCTTGAGACCGTCGCTGGCGATGTGCATCTTCACGCCCAGTTGACCCAGGGTGTCGCGCAATTGCGACAGGGCAACGTTGGAGTCGTCCACCAGCAACACTTCGCGGCCACGGGCTCGTTCCAGCACCGGGTCTTCGAGTTTTTCGCGGGAAACCTTGGCGTTGTAGGGCACGATCTCGGCGAGGACTTTTTCCACGTCGATGATTTCCACCAGTTGATCATCAACCTTGCTGATGGCGGTGAGGTAGTGCTGACGCCCGGCGCTGGTCGGCGGCGGCAGGATGGACTCCCAGTTCATGTTGACGATGCGGTCCACGCCGCCCACCAGGAACGCCTGCACCGAACGGTTGTATTCGGTGACGATAATGGTGCTGTTCGGGCCGGGCACCAATGGGCGCATGCCGATGGCCTGGGACAGGTCGATCACCGGCAGGGTCTGGCCACGCAGGTTGACCACACCGCACACGAAGGGATGGCGCTGTGGCATCAGGGTCAACTTGGGCAATTGCAGGACTTCCTGCACCTTGAACACGTTGATTGCGAACAGCTGCCGCCCGGCCAGGCGAAACATGAGGATCTCCAGGCGATTCTCACCCACCAGTTGCGTGCGTTGGTCTACCGTGTCGAGAATGCCGGCCATTAAAAGCTCCTGGTGTGCGCTGGAAAATGCGCGAAGGGATTGTGCAATTCATTACTGCTGTTATCGGCGGCGAAAGCCAGACCTTGACCCCCCGCTAAAATGCCACGTAAATCCATTGATGTCACACTGACATCATGCTCTACTGCACTCACCTCTCCAGACAGCGGTACTGCGGCATTGCACGACATTCAAATCGATGCAAGGTTCCGCCATGTAAGGGATTCCCCTATACACAATCAGGCCCAACCTGATATTCGCAATATCTAATAGCCATTAATGTGACGCCATTCTCATTGCATGAATGGAGTCAGGCTTTTGTTTGTCATCGCAAGCCCTCGGCCCACGGGTCTTACGGACGTTCACGTCGCGGCAACTGAAGGTGCGCAATTGAGCCTGCTCACAAGGGCCACGCGCAGCCGTCGCCGTCATTCAAATAAACGTCCTACCGAACAATCAGAAGCAACCTACATACTCCAGTTATCTTTCAGCAGTAGTTTTACGCCATTCACCCTGTGCGACCTCTCATCACCCAACCTTATGTTGCGGAGATTTGCATGATGAACGACGGTAACGAGTGGCAACTTGCACTTCCAGAGTTCCTGTACGAGGCTGAAAAGCTACTGGCCAAGTCGGAGGAGTGCCTGAGCCACCTGCATTTGATTCGCAACGACAACGACGCGATCGACTGCATGAAAGTCAGCCTGATCAAGCTCGCCGAAAAGGCCGATTGCCTGGCCCTGCGGGCGATCAGCGAATTTTCGCGGCATATCCAGTACCTGATCGCCAACGCCGAAAACCCTTTGCAGCTGCACGATCAGGCCCTCAATGCCCTGGAAGATTGCCTGAGGCTGCTGGCCTGGCAGTTGGAGTTGATCGATGCGAAGACAGGCCTGCTGGCACTGGATGAAGCGGAACAAACCACATTGATCGCCACGGTCACACTGCAGATTCCACAAAAGGACTTCAGTTATAAACCGCAGCAGCGTATTCACCACGCGTCTTGAGGGGGTTATCCAGTCGTATTCAGCGCGAAGTTGTCTAAAAACGACAGATTTAATTAACGCGTTGAAATTGAATGACCCCTGCGTGGATATCAATTAGCCATTAAGGCTACAGGCCCTTTAAAACAATAAACCTCACTTCATTAACTCTGGGATTAGCGTCCCGGGGTGTTTGCACGTCTAAATAAGCCCGCCAGACAGGCACCTGGCGACCAACGGTAAGAGTAGTGGTACTATCACCCCGCTCGAAGTGGCTGAACTTTTGCCACTTTGAAAACGATTCAATCACGTATTGCAAACAGCGTCCGGTCAGCGTCGACCGGTCTTCCCGCAGCGAACCTTCATTGGCTCCATCCGCTATGCATGCCAGCCTCAAGACATTCATCGCAAGGTCCGCGTCCCGCAGCAATGCACGCCGTTTGATCCTCACCCTATGCCTTGGCTCGCTGCTGCTGAGCCTGTGGGCTTATTCCCACTCGGCACCGTTGCCGCTGATGGTCCTGCTGTTCAACCTGGCCACCGTGTTGGTGGTGGGCCTGCAACAGTGGTACTCGCGCAAATCCATCAAGTTCCAGCCCCAGGAGTTGGCCGATCGCCTGCTGCAAGTGCAGGAAAACGAACGCCACCGCCTCAGCCGCGAACTGCATGACGATATCGGTCAACTGCTGACCGCCGCCAAGCTGCAAAGCGAATGGCTCAAGCGCCGCCTGCCGGATGAGCTGCAAACCCAGTGCAATGTCCTGTGCAACACCTTGAACGAGACCCTGGCCAAGGTGCGCGATGTGTCCGCCATCCTCAACCCTCGCCAGCTCGCCAGCCTGGGCCTGGAAGCCAGCCTGCGCGCGCACCTGCTCAAGACCCTGGAAAACACCTCGGTGCACTGGAGCCTGGAATGCCAGCAACGGCTGACCGGCATCCCGGAAGAAATGGCCGTGGCGGCCTTTCGCATCACCCAGGAAGCCGTCACCAACATGCTGCGCCACGCCCAGGCGCGCAACCTGCTGGTACGCCTGCAACGCCTGCCCGAGGGACTGTCACTGACCATCTGCGATGACGGCCAGGGCTTTTCGCCCGCCATCAATCCCAGCCTGGAAGGCCAGCGGGGCATGGCGGGTATGTCCGAGCGGGTTGATCAGCTTGGCGGCTCATTATCCGTCAGCAGCCAGCCAGGCAACGGGACACGCATCGACGCGCTCTTCCCCTGGGCGCCCCGCGCCCTCGAACGGGCCAGCGCCCCTAAGGTTATCGAGTGAGCTGCACATTACTGCTGGTGGACGACCATGCCCTGATCCGGGCCGGCGTACGTGCGCTGATCCAGGATATTCCCGGCTACACCGTGACGGGCGAAGCCAGCGATGGCGCGCAGTTGCTGGAGCAATTCAATACGCTGCTGCCGGACATCGTGCTGCTGGACCTGTCGATGAAGCACACCGGCGGCCTGGACGCCTTGCAGCAACTCAAGCGTGCGCACCCCAAGAGCAAGGTGCTGATCCTGTCGATGCACACCGACCCGGAGCTGATCATGTGCGCGCTGGAGGCCGGCGCCCACGGCTATTTGCTCAAGGACACCACCGCCAATGAGCTGGAACACGCGCTGCAAGCCCTGCGCAACAACGAGCGCTACCTGAGCCCGGCGATCGCCCACACGGTGATCAACCAGGCGCTGGTGCGCAGCCAGGGGCCGGTCCCACCCGCCGGTCACAGCCATAACCTCACGGCTCGCCAACTGGAAATCCTGCGCCTGATCGTGCGCGGCAAATCCACCCGCGAGATCGCCCACGGCCTGGGCCTGAGCATCAAGACCGTGGAAGCGCACCGGTCGCAGATCATGAAGCGCTTGCAGATATTCGACGTGGCGGGGCTCGTATTATTTGCCGTGCGCGAGCAGATCATCAGCCTTGACGACTAGGGGCGAACCCACCGGCAAATGCACGCGAAGCGCCTTGGGCAGCGCTTCAAAACGCAGGTCATCCCCTTCAAGCGGCTCACCATCAAGGTTGATGTACAAGCCCTGCGCCACCTTGATGTTGACCCACGGCAGGCGCGCCCGCACGAACATATTGTCGAGGCCGCCGTCGCTCATCAGGTTTAGCAGCGTGCCGACCACTTCCTGGGGCGCCGGCAGAATGCTGATGTCGAGCAAGCCATCATCGGCCAATGCGCCAGGGCACAGCACATGCCCCCCGCCCGCCTGGCGACCGTTGCCGATGCCCAGCGCCAGCAGCTCGCCCTTCCAGTGGAAGTCCGGGCCTTCCAGCTCACCATAGGCGGCCTTCAACTCGCTGAAGCGCGTCAGGCCGGTGAACAGATAAGCCGCGCCGCCGAGGACTTTCTTCAGGTCTTCGGAGGTATTGGCCGTGACCTGGCTGCCGAAGCCGCCAGTGGCCATGTTCAGGAAAATCTGCCCGCCGACCTGGCCCAGGTCGATTGCCCTGGGCGGCACATCCAGCAACGCCAGGGCTTGGGCAGGTTCCAACGGCACACCGGCGGCCTTGGCAAAATCATTGGCGGTGCCCAGTGGCATCAGCACCAGGCTGGCGTCGCTCTTGGCCTGGGCCATGGCTTCGGCCACGTCGCGCAAGGTGCCGTCGCCGCCGCCGGCAATGATGTGGGTATACCCGCCGTCCAGGGCCTCCTTGACCAGCCGTTGAGCGTCACCGCCCTCCCAGGTCACCCGCACCGCCAACTCCCAACCCTGCTCGCGCCGGGCCAGCACCGCCGCGCGCACGTCCTCGTTGAGGGCTTGCTTGCCGTGGAGGATCAACAATGCCTTGGGGGTGGTCATGGGGGGCGTACTCCTGGGTTCAATGGTGCTTGAAGGATGTTGACCTTTGAGGAGTAGGAAAAAGTCATTCAGGCCGAAAAATAATTGGCCTGCTAGAAATTATCCATCGCGTTGCACATCGACACCTTGCCCCTGGGCGCAGGCTCCACCGCGACCCATTGCTTAGCGCCCGCCGGCAGTTCGTGCAGCTGGAACGAACAGCTTGCATAGATGGACGCCTGCACCATGTAGTCCACCCCCGGCCGAGGCACGAAGGTCATGGTGCTGGAGCATTGCCGGGAATACTGCAATTTCCCCAGGTAATGAAACGCGATCGGCGTGTTCGCCGGCACTACCAACTCGGACGACACGGCAGCGTCCCACGAGTAAATCGGCCCAGGCATGCCCAGGCTTTCGCCGTTGTGATCGGGGAAGCCCGCCTTCGTCGACGCCATCACCCCGGCGCCCGGCACATTCCAATCCAGGCAATCACGCCCCGGTACTGCGCGCACCAGACCGTCGGTGATCAACCGCACGCGGGCCGTTTCGCCGGACGTCGGGGCGACGTAGCCGGTGGACAGCGAGCGAATGTTCGCCACTTGGCCGCATCCCGTCAGCAGCACCAGCAACACCACGGGAACCCCACGTAAAACATTCATCGGCAATCAACTCGCAAAGGAAAAAAGAGCCGCTTACGGCTGCCGGCAATTCTGGTTGACCGACAGCTGCGGCGCCGGCTCGAACTTCACCATCTGCAAGCCATCGGCGCCCTGGAAGATGAAGTACTTGATACGGCAGTCCTTGAACATCGGCGAGTAACCCTCAGCCCGGAAGCCTTCGCCCTCGACCTGCTTGGTCACGGCGTTGTTGCGGCTGACCACCGCGAGCACCTGTGCATAGCTCTGGCCCATTTTCACCCCCGGCTCGCCGGTGACCGTCATCGACGAGGCACAACCGCCCAACCCCGCCGCCGCCAATGCCAGCGCGACGCCGTACAGTCCATTGCGTAGATCGTTCATTCCCTGCTTCCTTTCAGTGATGGATTACCGGCGGCCTTCGCACACCGGTGATTCGCCGATGAGGCCAAGCTTGCACAGGTCCAGATTATCCTTGCGTGTGAAGCCCGCATCTTTCATGCAGTAGAAGCTCCTAGCCTCTCATCGATTGAGCCTCCGCCAGTGCCCGCCACATTCTCGTACCCGCACGCGAGCATGC
>NZ_JADDUM010000087.1 GCF_015163715.1 Pseudomonas cyclaminis | reverse complement strand
CCCCCGATGGCAGTGGGTCAGTCAATACATGTGCAAACTGACACACCACAATCGGGGTTCAAGCCCCCTCCCACATATGCCCTCATCAGTCTTCGAATTCGCGACGTTCGGCCTCGATAGCTTCGGCCAACGCGCGAGCTTCGTCTTCTTCATCGCTCAACGGCGGCTGTTCGAGCGCGGCGACGGCGGCCAGGAGTTTTTCCCGGGCTTCGGCCACACCGAGGATGTCTTCCTCTGGCTCTGGTTCAGGCTGGGCTTCGGCCTCAGGCTCCGCCGCACCATCGCGCAGCAAATCATCGAAGTCGGTCTTGATGCCCTGCTCCATGTCGTCCAGTTCCAGCAGCAAGGTGTGGAAACTGGTTTCGTCCTTGGGCTCTTCCGGCTCGGCACTGGCATCGGCCAGTTCCTGCAGGCTTGCCGGCACCGGTGCGTCGTCGAAGTCCAGCACCGGCTCGGCTTCCATCTCGCGCAATTCGGCCAGCGGCGGCAAATCGTCGAGGTTTTTCAGGTTGAAGTGGTCGAGAAATACCTTGGTGGTGGCGAACATCGCCGGTTTGCCCGGCACGTCGCGGTAGCCGACGATGCGGATCCACTCGCGCTCCAGCAACGTCTTGACGATATGGCTGTTGACCGCCACGCCCCGCACATCCTCAATCTCGCCCCGAGTGATCGGCTGGCGATAGGCGATCAGTGCCATGGTTTCCAGCATCGCCCGTGAATAACGCTGCGGGCGCTCTTCCCACAGACGGCCGACCCACGGGGAAAATTTCTCACGGATTTGCAGGCGATAACCCGACGCCACTTCGCGAAGTTCAAAGGCGCGGCCTTCACAGGACTTGCGCAAAATCTCCAGCGCCTTTTTAAACACCGGCGGTTCGGGGCGCTCGGCCTCTTCGAAGAGTTCGAACAGGCGCTCCAGGGATTGCGGTTTGCCCGAGGCCAGGAGAAAGGCTTCCAGCAGGGGCGCCAGTTCGCGGGGTTCAGTCAGATTCATCGATTCAGCTCTTTATTCGGCTCGCGCCCGCACGTGGATAGCCGCAAAAGGCTCATTCTGGACCAGCTCGACCAAGGACTCCTTGACCAATTCCAAGACCGCCATAAAGGTCACCACCACCCCCAGGCGTCCTTCTTCCTTGGTGAACAGCTCGACAAACGGCACAAACCCACCGCCCTTGAGGCGCTCCAGCACATCACTCATGCGCTCGCGGGTGGACAGGGCCTCGCGGCTGACCTGGTGGTGTTCAAACATATCGCCACGGCGCAGCACCTCGGCCATGGACATCAGCAATTCTTCCAGGCTCACGTCCGGCAGCAGCTTGCGTGCGCGGGCTTCGGGAGCATCCAGCTTGGGTACCACCACGTCACGGCCCACGCGGCTCAAACCGTCGATACCTTCGGCGGCGGCCTTGAAGCGTTCATACTCTTGCAGACGTCGGATCAGTTCGGCACGCGGGTCGTCTTCTTCGGCCTCGACCGTCTCCGAACGCGGCAACAGCATGCGCGACTTGATCTCGGCCAGCATGGCGGCCATCACCAGGTACTCGGCGGCCAGCTCCAGGCGCACCGACTGCATCAACTCGACATAACCCATGTACTGGCGGGTGATTTCCGCTACCGGAATGTCGAGGATGTTGATGTTCTGCTTGCGGATCAGGTACAGCAACAAATCCAGCGGGCCTTCGAAGGCGTCAAGGAAGACCTCGAGCGCGTCCGGCGGAATGTACAAGTCCAGGGGCATTTCCAGCACGGCCTGGCCGTACACCATGGCAAACGGCAGTTCCTGCTGGGCGCCTGCCTGAGGGTCGACGGTTTCCACTGACGACATTCAGGCCTCGACCATAAACGGAGTCGGATCACCACAGCCCACACGGATCACTTCTGGATCGCCATCGGCCAGGTTGATCACGGTGGAGGCTTTGCCGCCGCCGAAGCCGCCATCGATGATCAGGTCCACCTGCTTTTCCAGCAGCTGGCGCATTTCGTACGGGTCTTCCAGGGGTTCGGTGTCGCCGGGCATGATCAACGACACGCTCATCAGCGGCTCGCCCAGTTCCGCCAGCAACGCCAGGGCAATCGGGTGCTCCGGCACACGCAGGCCGATGGTGCGCTTCTTCGGATGCAGCAGCAGGCGCGGCACTTCGCGGGTGGCGTTGAGAATGAAGGTGTACGGGCCCGGCGTGTGAGCCTTGAGCAGGCGGAAGGTGCCGGTGTCGACCTTGGCGAACAGCCCCAGTTGCGACAGGTCGCTGCAGATCAGCGCAAAGTTGTGCTTGTCGTCCAATTGACGCAGACGGCGCACACGCTCGACCGCGCCTTTGTCGCCGATCTGGCAACCTATGGCATAGGACGAGTCCGTTGGGTAGATCACCACGCCGCCGGCGCGAATGATCTCCACGGCCTGTTTAATCAGGCGCGCCTGGGGGTTTTCCGGATGAATCTGGAAGAATTGACTCACGGGTTCTACCTGTTCAGACGGTGGCAATAATGGGGTCATGCTTGAATCGCCCCCACAAAAGCGGCAAATCTTCCGGGACCTGGCGATACTCGCCGATCTCGGACCAGCCGCCCGGGCCATGAAAGTCACTGCCGGCACTGACCAGCAGACCAAATTCGCGGGCAAGGATCGCCAGGCTGCCGACCTGTTCGGCGGGTTGATGCCCGTTGACCACTTCGATCGCGTGGCCGCCCGCTCCAATATAGTCGCTGATCAGCTTGCGGCGCTTGCTGCGCGTGAAATCGTAATGCCAGGGATGCGCCAGGCTGACCCAGGCCCCGGAGGCCCGCAGGGTCTCGACGGTATCTTCCAGGGTCGGCCAATGTTGCTTCACATCACCCAACTTGCCGGCCCCCAGCCATTTGCGGAAGGCTTCAGCGCGGTCTTTAACAAAACCTTCACGCACCATCCAGTCGGCAAAGTGCGGACGGGCCGGTGCATTGCCGCTGTCACCCAGTTCCTGCTGGATGGCGCGGGCGCCGTCGAGGGCATTGGGCATGCCTTTGAGGGCCAGTTTGCGGCTTATTTCTTCGGACCGCAGCCAGCGGCCGTCGTGCAATTGCGCGATGGCCTCCACCAGCGGCGGGGCTTTCTGATCGAAGCCGTAGCCAAGCACGTGAATGGTCGCGCCGCCCCAGGTGCAGGACAATTCCACGCCGTTGACCAGCTGCATGCCTAACGAATGGGCGGTTGTGCGCGCTTCGTCGAGGCCTTCGAGGGTGTCGTGGTCGGTCAACGCCAGGACTCGCACGCCTTTTTCAAACGCACGCGCAACCAGTACCGCGGGCGCCAGGGCGCCGTCGGAGGCCGTGCTGTGGCAGTGCAAATCAACATTCACGGGAGTGTGTAACCTCAAGTCAGCTGGCGCTTTCGCAACCAAGGATGTTTGTTATTATGCCGCCACATCCAGCTTCTGGCTCTTACTGTGAAACAATTCATCGACTTCATTCCGCTGTTGCTGTTCTTCATCGTTTACAAACTCGACCCTCGGGTCATCGACCTGGCTGGCCATGAGCTCACTGTCGGCGGCATCTACAGCGCCACCGCCGTGCTAATCATCAGCTCTGTCGTGGTCTACGGCGCGATCTTCATCTCCCAGCGCAAACTGGAAAAAAGCCAATGGCTGACCCTGGTCGCGTGCCTGGTTTTCGGCAGCCTGACCCTGGCCTTTCACAGCGAAACCTTCCTTAAATGGAAAGCCCCGGTGGTGAACTGGCTGTTCGCCCTGGCGTTTATCGGCAGCCACTTCATCGGCGACCGCCTGCTGATCAAGCGGATCATGGGCCACGCGCTGACCCTGCCGGAACCGGTCTGGACACGCCTGAACGTAGCCTGGATCGTGTTTTTCATCTTCTGCGGCGCGGCCAACCTGTTCGTGGCCTTCACCTTCCAGCAATACTGGGTCGACTTCAAAGTGTTCGGCAGCCTGGGCATGACGGTGTTGTTCCTGATCGCCCAGGGTATTTACCTGTCGCGCCACCTGCATGACGCCGAGCCTACTACGCCGAAAACCGAGGACTGACATGCTCTACGCAATCATTGCCACTGACGTTGCCAACTCGCTGGAAAAACGCCTTTCCGTACGCCCGGCCCACGTCGAGCGCCTGAAAGTGCTGCAAGCCGAAGGCCGCATCGTACTGGCCGGCCCGCACCCGGCCATAGATAGCAACGATCCGGGCGACGCCGGTTTCACCGGTAGCCTGATCGTCGCCGAGTTCGCCTCCCTGGCCGATGCCCAGGCCTGGGCCAAGGCTGATCCTTATGTCGCGGCCGGCGTTTACGCCGATGTCGTGATCAAGCCGTTCAAGCAAGTCCTGCCGTGACCCATGCTGCGCCGGACACATTGTGTTCGGCGCGCTGCTAATTGCTCATTATTCTCGGTAACCGGCCGACAACAATCTGAATATTCGTGTGGAATCAGGAGTTCCGATGCGCTTACGTCAGTTGTGTCTGTTGGCAGTGTTAACGATCGGGGCTACGGCCCATGCTGAAGAAACCTCGAACACCGGCAGTTCCACGCCGCTGTCCTTGAGTGCCGGCAGCCAGATCAGCGAGTTGCAGCAACGTTTGAAAGAAAGCGAACGCCAGCGTGAAGAACTGAACAAGCAACTGCAAAACGCGGATGCTGCCCGCGAAAGCGCTCAATTGAGTCGCCTTCGTCAAGAGAACCAAAAGCTGACCCAGCAACTCAAAGATTCACAGGGCGGGGCCTTGACCCAATGGCTGACCGAGCAACAGCAATGGTTTGTCACCGGCGGGGCCGTCGCACTGATCGCCTTGCTGTGTGGGATCTTCGCCAGCGGTGGGCACCGTCGCCGTCGACAATGGCTAAATTGAGTGAGTCATGAGCGAGCTGTTACTGATAGATGATGACCAGGAGCTCTGTGAGCTGCTGACCAGTTGGTTGAGCCAGGAAGGCTTTCAGGTGCGTGCCTGTCACGACGGTTTGAGCGCACGCAAGGCCTTGGCCGACAGCGCTCCGGCTGCCGTGGTGCTCGACGTGATGCTGCCCGACGGCAGCGGCCTGGAGCTGCTCAAGCAATTGCGCAACGATCATCCGGAGTTGCCGGTGCTGATGCTTTCGGCCCGGGGCGAACCGTTGGACCGCATCCTCGGCCTGGAACTGGGCGCCGACGATTACCTCGCCAAACCCTGCGACCCACGGGAACTGACAGCCCGCCTGCGCGCCGTATTGCGCCGCAGCCATCCGGCCGCCGTGTCCAGCCAGCTTGAGCTGGGCGACCTGTGCTTCAGCCCGGTGCGCGGCGTGGTCAGTATCGATGAGCAGGAATTCACCCTCACCGTCTCCGAAAGCCGCCTGCTGGAAGCTTTGCTGCGCCAGCCCGGCGAGCCGCTGGACAAGCAGGAACTGGCGCAGATCGCCCTGGGCCGCAAGCTGACCCTGTACGACCGCAGCCTGGACATGCACGTGAGCAACCTGCGCAAAAAGATCGGCCCGCACCCGGATGGCCGGCCACGGATCGTGGCGTTGCGCAGTCGTGGCTACTATTACAGCCTGTAAAGCATCCGATTTTGTGGCCATGCAAAAAGCCCAGCTGAAAGGCTGGGCTTTGTTATTCAAAACAGATTCAATGGGTTTTCATTGCATCGGTAGTGGCTTTAATTATTTCTTTCGCGGCCTCAACACTGATTGGCAAAGGTGCCTGGGAGTCATCCTGATCAGGCTTCGGCCTGTGATGGAAGTACCGCAGCAGAGCTATCAGAAGTAGAGTTGGTACGGTGGAAAGGGACACTATGATTGGAATATCGCCCGTACTGTGCGGGCGAACAGCGGTAAAAAAGTACCAAGTACCCGCTGAAATCCGAATATTCCCCAAGAAAACAAATCCAAGCAGCGATACGTAAAACAGCAAAATCAATGCGACAGTAACATTGGTAAGTCGCTTCTCCCACCTGAAGCGCCAGGACTCTCTCTTCAGGTAGTCACTGATCAGACCAGGATTATCCGCCTCCCCTCCCGCCAAATCGTCGCTGGTATCGTTCATAGAAGCCCGATCGCCTTCAGTCTGAACTCCATTGCCGCCGTCGACACGCCAAAAGCATTCGCCAGTTTTGCAATATCAGTGACTCTCTGCTCAAGAACCATGTGCTTCACCAGTGCAGCAGGCATCAAGAGAGCAGCAGCAAATCGGTTAGCTGCAATCTCTTTAGGATCCCTGGATCTGGCACTGAATTGCTCGGAGGTGTCCCGAGGTGCGTCAAGATCACCATGCACATGATGACCAATCTCGTGTGCAATGGTGAAACGCTGCCGTACCGGAGCATCGAGAAAATTGTAAGTAATCAACGGCTTGCCATTTCGGAAAGAGTAGTGACCACTCTCCGATGGACGCCAACTCTCCCGCTCAAATGGCGTGAGAGCCTTTACTTCTATCCCCATCGACTCAGCGATAACTTTTGGATTGACCGGCAAGCTGCCACTCCAATGGGCGCGCAGGACGTCATCGGCAGTTCTGTACTCCATGCGTCCTCCTTTTACATAGCTGAAAACAATGGCTTTGCGAGCTAAAAATGAGGCCGGATTTTGCACAAGTCAAGTCTCCCCGTCAAATTATAGTTGACACAAATGAATCCACTTGATCCATATAAATAGAGGCAGAACTGTGTTTTTATACAGCCATCCCAGCCGCATTGCCAACCCCTGCATACATACCGTAGCAATACAGCGGCAACTCCTCACATGCGCAGAATTGCACTGAGCCAGCAACGTTCATTACCACTCGAGACGGTGGCGATGCTCCAACAGTTTTGTCAGCTCGCATCAAAACCCTCTTTACCCAAGCTTTACGCTCCCCTGACCGCCGCTGACCTTGCTCTGGGTAATCTACTCACATCCGGACTCACCGGAATAGAGACAGGAGAATCACCATGCGCAAGACCCTTATCGCTTTGATGTTCGCCGCTGCCCTGCCAACCGTTGCCATGGCCGCAATGCCTGAAGGCCCAGGCCCGATGGGCGGTCCTGAAGGCCACATGATGGGCGGCCGGGCCACGGCGGTGAACACGGTCCGCGTGGCAAAGGCGGCCCATTCAGCCAGCTGGACCTGAGCAAGGAACAGCGCCAGCAGATCGGCAAGCTGATGGGCGACCAATGGCACGCTCGCAAAGACCTGACCAAAAAGTACCTGGACAAACTCCCGGCCGCTGACCAGAAAGCCATGCAGGATGAAATCGCCGCCGGCAAGCAGAAAACCCAGGCCGATATCCGTGCCGTGCTCAAGCCTGATCAGCAGAAGCAGTTCGACGAGATCGTCAAGAAACAGGAACAGCGCCGCGCCGAGTGGAAGGAATTCCAGGCCTGGAAAGCGCAACAGCCGCAAAAAGCGCAATAATGCCCCCGCGTTAACGCTCCCAGCCCAGTGGCCCCCGCCACTGGGCTTTTCCTGTTTGAGGGTTTCCTGTGCGTTCATTGTTCTGGCGCATCCTG
>NZ_JADDUM010000086.1 GCF_015163715.1 Pseudomonas cyclaminis | reverse complement strand
CCAGCAGCGGCAGGTCGCTGGCGGCCGCATCGTGTGGGCGAAAGCCGAACAGCTTGAGCAGGGCTTCCACGCATTTTTGTTCGCGCTGGCGCACGGCCTTGCGCAACTCGCCGATGGCTTGCTGCTCATCTTCAGTGACCACGCTGCGTCGGCACGCGGCGCAGTCGATCAACAATTCGGCGATCAAGCGAGCGGCGCTTTGCTGGCGGGCCTGGCGTTGGGCTTGCTGGTCCAGGATCAGCCGCTCCAACTGCGGCCGTGCGTTTTCCAGCAGCAGGGCCAGGCTTTCATACAGGCGACGCTCGCCGTCTTCCGGCGGCGCGACACTGTCAAAACGCACCAGCGCATGCAGGCCGAGGCGGGCCAGGGCTTCACGCCAGTCCGGCTCGCGGTGGTCGCTGCTGCTGACGAAATTGAGCACCGGCAGCAACGGCTTGCCGCAACTGGCCAGCACTTGCAGCTCATCGCGGTACTTGGCCAGCACCGGCTCGCGGGCGTCGATCACATACAGGCCGGCGTCCGAGGCCAGCAGTTGGCGCAGCACCTTGGCTTCCTGCTCGAAACGCTGGCGGGCTTCACTGCCGTCGAGGAAGCGTGCGAGGCGCGCCGGGCCGTCCAGGCGTTCGCCAGGGCGGTCGAGGCGTTCCAGGTAGTCGAGCAGGGCGATGGCATCTTCCAGGCCGGGCGTGTCGTACAGCTCCAGCAAGGCTTCGCCGTCCACCGACAGGCGCGCGCCTTCCACATGCCGCGTGGTGCTGGGGCGATGGGAGACTTCGCCGAAGCCCACGTCACGGGTCAGGGTGCGCAGCAGCGAGGTCTTGCCCACGTTGGTGTGGCCGACCACGGCGAGTTTCAGTGGTTTAGTCATGACCGGTCTCCAGCCAGTTCAGCGGCGCGCAGTCGGCGAAGGGCAGCTCCAGCTGTTGCAGCGCGGTGTGCCAATCGCCCAGGCGTTCGGCATCCAGCGCCTGGCCCGGCGGCGCTTGCAGCAACCAGACGCGGGTGGCCGCGGCACTGCGTGCGAGTTCGGCGATCAGCGCCAGGCTGCCGCGATCCGGCGAACGGCGCGGGTCGCAGGCGATGGCCAGGCGTGCGGGCGGGAAGCGGGTGAGCTGTTCCAGCAGCTTGTTGCGCGATTCCCGGCTGTCGAGGATGCCGGCGTTTTTTACCTGGGCCGGCAGTTTGGGCGGCCAGGGGTGCTGGTCGTCCAGCTCAATGGCCACCAGCAGGGCGCCGGCGCTTTCCTGCTCACTGACGCCACCGGTGACGTGGTGCAATTGTTCGGGCGCGGCGTCGTTGATTCCGAGGCGTTCGCTGCTGGGCATCAGGCGTTCGCGCAGTTGGCTGTAGCCCGGCAGGTTCAGGTCCAGGCGCAAGGCGGCGCGTCCGCGTTGCCAGCGCCACAGGCACAACAGGGCGAGGATCAACCGTGGCAGCAGGCCATACACCAGCAGTACGCCTACCAGCCAGGCCGCCCAGGCTTGACGGGCGCTTTCGATATTCAAGGCGGAGTCGCCGCTGGCGCGGATCATCTCGACGGTCGGCACGTTGAAGCCGAGCATCGCGGGGAGTGCGCCGAGGGCCTGGGTCATGGCGACGAAGGTGTCGGCGCCGAGGATGGTGGTTTCCCACACAAAGCCGTAGCGCCGGGTGGCGAGCAGTGTCAGCAGAATCACCAGCGCGCTGAACAGTGCCAGCAGCCACAGGCCGTTGACCAGCACGCCGACCGCCCAGCGATTGAGTTTCTGGCGCTGCAACAACAGCAATAACGCCGGGGCCAATTGCGCGGCCTTGGCGTCGCGGGCGAGTTTCTCACTGAGCCACAACCACAGGCGGCCGAGGCTGGCGCTGTGTTCGCCAGCCAACAGCAGGCCCAAGGCCCAACTTATCAGCAGGATCAGATTCAAGCCGAGCAGGCTGCCCAGGGCCCAGAACACATTCACCGGGGTCAGGCCGTTGCCCAGCGCGGCAAAGGCCAGCCCGGCGCCGCTGACGACAGCGACCAGCGCCAGCAGCACCAGCGCCAGGCGCGCACCTTGCAGCCAGCGGGTAAGGGCGGCGGTCAGCCCGTCGCGCTCGGCCAGATGCAGGGCGCGATGCTGGATACGCGTCGGCAGGTCGCCACCGGCCGTGCGGGCCAGGCGGTTGGCTTCCAGGTCTCGAGATTGCCTGCGTGTTCTTCACGCAGGCGCACGGTTTCTGTCAGCCAGAGTTTTTGCAGGGGGTTCAGTGCAGTCACGCGCCGTCCTGTTGTGTCAGTGAGCCTGGAGCATAACCGCTGGGTCGTGGCTCTGGTATTCTCGTCGCCATGAAAAAAACTCTCCCTTTAAGCCTGATCGCAGCCCTCGGTGAAAACCGTGTGATCGGCGTCGACAACAGCATGCCCTGGCACTTGCCGGGGGATTTCAAATATTTCAAGGCCACCACCCTTGGCAAGCCGATCATCATGGGGCGCAAGACCTGGGATTCCCTGGGCCGACCGCTGCCGGGGCGCTTGAATCTGGTGGTTAGCCGTCAGACCGACCTGGCGCTGGAAGGTGCGGAAGTTTTTCCGTCACTGGACGCGGCGGTCGAGCGGGCTGAAGCCTGGGCGCTGGAGCACGGCGTGGATGAGCTGATGCTGATCGGCGGTGCGCAGTTGTATGCGCAGGGGCTGGAGCAGGCGGATCGCCTGTATCTGACGCGGGTGGCGCTGAGCCCGGAAGGGGATGCGTGGTTTCCGGAGTTTGATATGAACCGGTGGAAGCTGGTTTCAAATCTGGAGAATGCGGCTGAAGGGGATAAGCCGGCTTACAACTTTGAGGTTTGGGAGAGAGAGCAGTTGCTGGCTTAAAGCTACAAGCTGCAAGTAAAAGCAGATGGGCTCTTACTTGCAGCTTGAGGCTGGTAGCTTGTAACTCAGCTAACCAGCTGCCCATGCTCATCGGCATCCAACAAGGCTTTGTCCGTCTGCCCCATGATCTGGCTGGTAATCGCGCCCGCCGTCATCGAACCGTTCACGTTCAACGCCGTGCGGCCCATGTCGATCAGCGGCTCCACGGAAATCAGCAGCGCCACCAGTGACACCGGCAAGCCCATGGCCGGCAGCACGATCAGCGCGGCAAAGGTCGCACCGCCGCCCACGCCCGCCACACCGGCCGAACTCAGGGTCACAATCGCCACCAGGGTCGCAATCCACAGCGGGTCCAGCGGGTTGATGCCCACGGTCGGCGCTACCATCACCGCCAACATCGCAGGATAAAGACCGGCACAACCGTTCTGGCCGATGGTCGCGCCAAACGAGGCGGCGAACCCGGCGATGGATTGCGGGATGCCCAGGCGGCGGGTCTGCGCCTCAATGCTCAGCGGGATAGCCGCTGCGCTGGAGCGGCTGGTGAAGGCGAAGGTCAGTACCGGCCAGACCTTGCGGAAAAACCGCAGCGGGTTGATCCCGGCCAGCGACAGCAGCAAGCCATGCACCACGAACATCAGGCCCAGCGCCAGGTACGACACCAGCACAAAACTGCCGAGCTTGATGATGTCTTGCAGGTTGGAACCGGCGACCACCTTGGTCATCAGCGCCAATACGCCGTACGGCGTCAGCTTCATCACCAGGCGCACCAGGCGCATCACCCAGGCTTGCAGGGTGTCGATGGCGTTGAGTACTTTCTGGCCTTTTTCCACGTCATCCTTGAGCAGTTGCAGCGCGGCAACGCCCAGGAATGCAGCGAAAATCACCACGCTGATAATCGACGTCGGCTTGGCCCGGGCCAGATCGGCGAATGGGTTCGACGGCACGAACGAGAGCAGCAACTGCGGGATATTCAGGTCGGCGACCTTGCCCGCGTAATCACTCTGGATCACTTGCAGGCGCGCCATTTCCTGGGTGCCGGCCACCAGGCCGTCGGCGGTGAGGCCGAACAGGTTGGTCAGGCCGATACCGATCAAGGCCGCAATCGCGGTGGTGAACAGCAGCGTGCCGATGGTCAGGAAGCTGATCTTGCCCAGGGACGCCGCGTTGTGCAGACGCGCCACAGCGCTGAGGATCGAGGCAAATACCAGCGGGATCACGATCATTTGCAGCAATTGCACGTAGCCATTGCCGACCAGGTCGAACCAGCCGATGGAGGCCTTGAGCACCGGGTTGCCGGCACCGTAGATGCTGTGCAGCGCCACGCCGAATGCCACGCCCAGGACCAGGGCGAACAAGACCTTCTTGGCGAGGCTCCAGTGAGTGCGACGGGTTTGTGCCAAGCCCAACAGCAGGGCCACGAACACCAGTAAGTTGAGAATCAGAGGCAGATTCATTGAAGCTCCGTTGAGAAGGCAGCCAATCGCGTGAGCCTGCGATTGCGAACCGGAAAGCCTAACAGCTTGATATTTATTGATTTAATACCGATATGGAATGGCAACTGTCGTTTTTGGAATAAGCCGTTGACGCTCAGGTGTATGCCGCTGGCGGGATCAGGACGCGCGCGGTCGCGCTCAACATGGGAACTGTCACGCGGATTTGTTAGCGTCGATGTCTTTCACTCAGGGAGACAACGCCGATGAAGCTTGCGCCGAAACTACTGGTATCCGCCGCACTGTGCCTGGGACTCGCCAGCCAGGCGTTTGCCGCCACCGAGTTGAAACACTGGCCCGCGCCTGCCGCCAAGCAACTGAACGACATGATCGCCGCCAACGCCAACAAGGGTAACTACGCGGTGTTCGACATGGACAACACGAGCTACCGCTACGACCTTGAAGAGTCCCTGCTGCCCTACATGGAAAACAAGGGCCTGATCACCCGCGACAGTCTCGATCCCTCGCTCAAGCTTATGCCGTTCAAAGACACCGCCGACCATAAGGAAAGTCTGTTCAGTTACTACTATCGCCTGTGCGAAGTGGACGACATGGTCTGCTACCCATGGGTTGCCCAGGTGTTTTCCGGCTTCACCCTCAAGGAACTCAAGGTCCAGGTGGATGAGCTGATGGCGTCCGGCAAGCCCGTGCCGGTCAGCTATTTCGAAGGCGATGTGGTGAAGAAGTCCGAGGTGCAGCCGCCGAAAGTCTTCACCGGCCAGACCGAGCTGTACAACAAGCTGATGGAAAACGGCATCGAGGTGTACGTGATGACCGCCGCTTCCGAGGAGCTGGTGCGCATGGTCGCGGCGGATCCGAAGTACGGCTACAACGTCAAACCCGAAAACGTCATCGGCGTGAGCACCCTGCTCAAGGACCGCAAGACCGGCGAGCTGACCACAGCGCGTAAACAGATCACAGCTGGCAAATACGACGAAAAAGCCAACCTCGGCCTGGAGCTGACGCCCTACCTGTGGACCCCGGCAACCTGGATGGCTGGTAAGCACGCGGCGATCCTCACCTACATCGACGAATGGAAAAAACCGGTGATCGTCGGCGGCGACACACCCACCAGCGACGGCTACATGCTGTTCCACGATGTGGACGTGGCCAAGGGCGGCGTGCACCTGTGGATCAACCGCAAGGACAAATACATGACCCAACTCAACGGCATGATGGCCAAGCACGCAGCGGCGCAGGCCAAGGAAGGGTTGCCGGTGACGGCGGACAAAAACTGGGTGATCGTCAAGCCGGAGGACATTCAGTAAAACCGAGTCGCCTGCTAATCGGGGGCAAGCCCCCTCCCACATTTTGATGTGGACACAGTCACGTGTGGGAGGGGGCTTGCCCCCCGATGGCTATCTCAAGAACACCATAAAGCCCCAGCAAAAATAGATATCAATTGCGAACCAATCTCATCCTCTGCTAGCGTGCGCACCTCCTGAACCCTCCGTTCCCTTCAAGGTCGTGCCGTGCTCTCTTGGAATTCGCAGATCGCGCGCCTGTTCGCGGAGCAGAAGAAAGCCCTCGAAGCCTTCGTCACCCGTCGCACCGGCAGTGCCCAAGTGGCGGCTGACCTGACCCAGGAGTCGTTCCTGCGCCTGGCGCGCCTGGAGTCCGGCGAGAAGATCGACAACCTGCCAGCCTTCCTCTTCACCATCGCCAGCAACCTGGTGCGTGATCACCAGCGCCAGGCCATTCGCCGTGAGCGCCTGGACGCCGGCGAGCCCAGCGAAGAACTGCCGTGCAGCAACCCCGGTGCCGATGAACAATTGGCCGCCTACCAGCAAGAACAATTGATGCAGGACGCCATCCTGGCGTTGCCCGAAGCGACTCGGCAGATCTTCCTGCTCTATCATGTCGACGAACTTTCCTACCGCGAGATTGGCGAACGCTTGTCGATCACCCCGCGCAGTGTGGAATACCAATTGCGTCGCGCCTTGATTGAATGCCGCGCCTACATCAAGACGCGGCTAGCCTGCGATGCACAAGGACGTCGGTCATGACTGCCACACCTACTGCCGACGAACTGTTCGCCGAAGCGTCCGGTTGGTATTTCCGCCTGCAGGCCGAAGACGTCACGCCTGATGAGCTGGACGCCTTTGCCATCTGGCTGGGGCAGGGCAGTGCCCAGGATCAAGCCTGGCAGGAAGTGCAAGCGATGCTCGGCGGCCTGCGCGAACCGGCGCAGCGGGTTCGCCGGGCGGAGCAAGCTGCCTGGCGCAGACCAGTGCGCCGTTGGGCCGCCGCCGCTGCCGTGCTGCTGGCGCTGGGCCTCACCGTGCAAAACACGCCCCTGGCTCGACCGCCTGCGCGCCGACTATGCCACCGGCACCGGTGAGACGCGCACCATCGAACTGGCCGACGGCTCGCACCTGCAACTCAACACCGACAGCGCGGTGCAGGTGCGCATGAGTGCGGGCGAACGGCAGATCCGCTTACTGCGCGGCGAAGGCTTCTTCGAGGTGACCAAAGATCCGGCGCGGCCCTTTGTGGTGCAATCCGGCGATGGCTGGGTGAAGGTGGTCGGCACGCAGTTCAGCGTGGCGCGCCGTGATGCGCAAACGCGGGTGCAGGTGGCGCAGGGCAAGGTCGAGGTCAGCGCCGGCAGCGGCGCGCCGGTGTATCTGGAGCCTGGGCGGGCGGTGGAGTATCAGGGCCGGCAACTGGCGCAGGCGCATGGTTTCGAGCCGGCCAGCGGCTTTGCCTGGCGCCAGCGGCAACTGGTGTTCCGCCAGCAGCCGTTGTCCGAGGTGGTCAGCGAGTTGAACCGTTACTGGCCTGGAAAAACCCTGGTGCTCGGTGATGCACTGCGCAATCGCGTGGTGTCTGGTGTGTTTGAAATCGACAAACCCGAGGCCGTGATCAAGGCGCTGGAGTACACCCTCAACCTGCACACCGAGCACTACACCCCGTATTTACTGGTGCTGCGCGAAGGCAAGGCGTCTTGAACGCAACTTTTTGAAAAAACTTTCAGGGTTTCTCCCCAAGCGGTCGTCCTTGATCACTGAGGCGTAAATAGTAAGCACTCTCAAGTAGTGCGGCGCCGATCACAGACTTTTTGCACCGGGGAGCACCATCCATGGCACATCGATTCGCCGCACGGCCCTTGCTGGCATTGGCTATCTCACTGGCCAGCGGCACCGCGCCGCTGTATTTGCACGCCGCCGAGACTGTCCAGGCCCAGACGTACCGTTTTGATATTCCAGGGCAAAGCCTGGATGGCGCATTGGCGGCGTTTTCGGCGGTGACGCGGGTGCAGGTGCTGGTGTCCGGGGAGTTGACCCAAGGGGTGATGTCGCCGGGTGTAAAAGGCACCGTGGGTCAACGCGAAGCCTTGGGGCAACTGCTCGGTGGAACTGGCTTGAGGGCGGCATTCATCAATTCCGATACCGTGACCCTGGAAAAAACCGTGGCCACAGGCTCCGCCATCGAAGTCGGCGCCACCACCATCAGCGCCGAACGCCTTGGCGTGACCACTGAAGGCAGCGGTTCCTACACCACCGGCGCCGTAACCCTGGGCAAGGGCGAGCAAAAGCTCAAGGACATCCCGCAATCGGTCAGCGTCATGACCCGCAAGCAGATGGATGACCAGAACACCACCAAGCTCTCCGAGGTGGTCAAGCGCACGCCTGGCCTGACCGCGACCAAATCTCCCGGCCCCGGCATGTTTATCTTCTCCCGTGGTTTTGAAGTCGGCACCCTGCAATACGACGGCGTGGGCATCCCGCGTAATACCTATACGCTGGGCAGCTACCTCACCGAGAACATGGCAATCTACGATCGCGTCGAAACCCTGCGCGGCCCGGCTGCCTTGCTGCAAGGCGCCAACAGCCCCGGTGGCACCATGAACCTGGTGCGCAAGCGCGGCCAGCAGGCGCCGACCGTGACCATTACCGCCAAGGCGGGCTCCTGGGACCATTACGGCACCCAAGTGGATGCCGGCGGCCCGCTGAACGCCGAAGGCACGTTACGTGGCCGTTTTGTGGCTGACTACGACACCACAGATTCGTTTGTCGATTACGTCGGTGGCTGGAATCAGACGGTCTATGGCGCCGTGGACTACGACTTCAGCCCCGACACCACCGTCGGCGTAGGCATCAGCAACCAGAAAGGTCACTCGCGGCCCAACTTCATGTCGTTGCCGCGTTACGCCGATGGTAGCGATATCGGCCTGTCGCGCTCGACCTTTGTCGGCGCCAGTTGGAACCGTAACGTCAACAACCAGACCCAGGTGTTTGCCGATATCGAGCATCGCTTCAACGAGGACTGGAAGGTGAAAGCGGCGCTGGTGGCAATGGATGAACACAACGACGCAACCTACCAGGCGACATGGGACACCGTCCCTGTAGGCGGCGGCACTGTGCCCTACGTGGACTGGATCACCGACTTCAATACCAAGAGCCGCGGCGCCGATGTGTATGTAAACGGCAAGTTCGAGGGGCTGGGCTTGCAGCAGGAGATGGTGCTGGGGGCCAACTATTCCAAACTCACCACCAATGACCAGTGGGCACGGGCGTCAAATCCCGGTGCGGATATCTTCAACATCGACCACAACCGCCCGCAGCGCGACGCATCGCAATTGTTCAGGGACGGCGCCGCCTCCAAGAGCTGGTATGACATCCGTCAGAAAGGCATCTATGGCACCTGGCGCGTAAAAGTCCTGGACCCACTGACCCTGATTGTTGGTGCACGCACCAGTTGGTATGACTATGCCTACATTGGCCAGGGCGGGTTCGGCGGTGTGTATAACGCAGCCGAGAAAAGCACCACGCAAACCACTGGCAAGGTCACGCCATATGCAGGCCTGGTCTACGCCCTGAACGAACAGTGGTCGGCCTACGCCAGCTACGCCGACGCCTTTGAACCGCAAACCAACCTGACCACTTCCGGTTCGTTGCTCAAACCTATCGAAGGCAAAAACTATGAGATGGGCATCAAGGGCGAGTTGGCCGAGGGTCGCCTCAATACCTCGTTTGCCATCTTCCGCTATGACCAGGAAAACCGTGGCGTCCAGGACCTGCAAGGGCCGATGAACTGCAATGGTTGGTACTGCTCGGTCGCCTCGGGCGAGGTCCGCAGCCAAGGCTTTGAAGCCACACTGGGCGGTGAAGTGCTGCCAGGCCTGCAACTGGCCTCCAGCTACACCTACAACACCACCAAATTCCTCAAGGATGACACCTACGAAGGCAAGATCTTCAGCACCTGGACCCCCAAGCACCTGCTCAAGGTCTGGGGTGATTACCAACTTCCGGGCGACTGGAACAAAGTCAGCGTCGGCGCCGGCGTGACCGCGCAAAGCAGCACCGAAGCCTACGACCGCACGTTCAGCGTCCCGGGCAATGCACTGTGGGACTCGCGAGTGGCGTACAAGATCAACCAGGAATTCACCGTGGCGGCAAACCTGAACAATATGTTCGACAAGAAGTACTACATCCCGGCGTATAACGCGAACTGGGGCAGCAACTACTATGGCGATCCACGTAATGTGATGTTTACCATGACCTACACACCGCAGTTCTGATTCCTTACAACAGCTAATGTGGGAGGGGGCAAGTTCCTCCTACATTTTGGTCTGCAGTGTTCTGGAGAATTGCTCCAGGCAAAAAAATGCCCCGCACCAGGCGGGGCATTTTTATGGGCGCGGCTTACAAACCGTCAAGCATCGCCTTGTTACGCACAGCACCTTTGTCGGCGCTGGTGGCCAGCAGGGCATAAGCCTTCAAGGCGGTCGTCACTTTACGTGGACGCTTCTCAACCGGCTTCCAGCCTTTCTTGTCCTGCTCAACCCGGCGT
The DNA here is from genome assembly GCF_015163715.1 of Pseudomonas cyclaminis. GTDB lineage: Bacteria > Pseudomonadota > Gammaproteobacteria > Pseudomonadales > Pseudomonadaceae > Aquipseudomonas > Aquipseudomonas cyclaminis. The sequence goes on along the minus strand of NZ_JADDUM010000086.1, from coordinate 7,343 downwards.
GCCGCCAGTTCTTCGTCGCTGATCAACAGGTTGATCGAGCGGTTCGGAATGTCGATCAGCACCTTGTCGCCATCCTGCACCAGGCCAATCGCGCCACCCGCAGCAGCTTCCGGCGAAGCATGGCCGATGGACAGGCCCGAGGTGCCGCCGGAGAAGCGGCCGTCGGTCAGCAGGGCGCAGGCTTTGCCCAGGCCTTTGGACTTGAGGTACGACGTCGGGTAGAGCATCTCCTGCATACCCGGGCCGCCTTTCGGGCCTTCGTAGCGGATGATCACGATGTCGCCTTCTTTCACTTCGTCGGCGAGGATGCCGCGTACCGAGCTGTCCTGGCTTTCGTAGATCTTGGCGCGACCTTCGAAGACGTGGATGGATTCATCCACACCGGCGGTTTTGACTACGCAGCCGTCGACGGCGATGTTGCCGTACAGCACGGCCAGGCCGCCTTCCTGCGAGTAGGCGTGCTCGACACTGCGGATGCAGCCGTTTTCACGGTCGTCGTCGAGGGTGTCCCAACGGGTCGACTGGCTGAACGCAGTCTGAGTCGGGATGCCCGCCGGGCCGGCCTTGAAGAAGGTGTGCACGGCTTCGTCGTCAGTCTGGGTGATGTCCCACTTGGCGATGCCTTCGGCCAGGGACTTGCTGTGCACGGTCGGCAGGTCGGTGTGCAGCAGGCCGCCACGGGCCAGGGAGCCCAGGATTGAGAAGATCCCGCCGGCGCGGTGCACGTCTTCCATGTGGTACTTCTGGATGTTCGGCGCGACTTTGCACAGTTGCGGCACGTGACGGGACAGACGGTCGATGTCGCGCAGGTCGAAATCGATCTCGGCTTCCTGGGCGGCGGCCAGCAAGTGCAGGATGGTGTTGGTGGAACCGCCCATGGCGATGTCCAGGGTCATGGCGTTTTCGAACGCCTTGAAGTTGGCGATGTTGCGCGGCAGCACCGAGTCATCGTTCTCGGTGTAGTAACGCTTGCACAGCTCGACGATGGTGCGGCCGGCCTGCAGGAACAGCTGCTCGCGGTCGCTGTGGGTGGCCAGTGTCGAGCCGTTGCCCGGCAAGGCCAGGCCCAGGGCTTCCACCAGGCAGTTCATCGAGTTGGCGGTGAACATGCCGGAGCATGAACCGCACGTCGGGCAAGCGCTGCGCTCGTATTCCGCGACCTTCTCGTCAGAAGCGCTGGAATCGGCGGCGATGACCATGGCGTCGACCAGGTCGAGGCCGTGGGAGGCGAGCTTGGTCTTGCCGGCTTCCATCGGGCCGCCGGAGACGAAGATCACCGGGATATTCAGGCGCAGGGAGGCCATGAGCATGCCGGGGGTGATCTTGTCGCAGTTGGAGATGCACACGATAGCGTCGGCGCAGTGGGCGTTGACCATGTATTCCACGGAGTCGGCGATGATCTCGCGGCTCGGCAGCGAATACAGCATGCCGTCATGGCCCATGGCGATGCCGTCGTCCACGGCGATGGTGTTGAATTCCTTGGCGACGCCGCCAGCGCGTTCGATCTCGCGGGCGACCAGTTGGCCCAGGTCCTTGAGGTGGACGTGGCCCGGTACGAACTGGGTGAACGAGTTGGCAATCGCGATGATCGGCTTCTTGAAGTCGTCATCTTTCATCCCCGTGGCACGCCACAGTGCGCGCGCGCCGGCCATGTTGCGGCCGTGGGTGGATGTTTTCGAGCGGTAATCTGGCATGGAGCACTCCGGGCGGCTAATCAGGTAACTACTAATCAGGTACTACTGGGGAGTGAGCTTCTGTTGACGTCTGGAACACCCGAAAAATGGCACTGGTGTCCGGAAGTTGCCGCAAACGTGACGGGATCGCCGTGCGCATTGGCCTTGAGCTCATAAACCCGCCGGGGGATGACTGGCGATGAATAGGGCCGATTCTACACCGCTGGCGGCTGGAGGGAACGGGGCAATACTCAGGGCCGCAGGCTTTGTTTAGACTAGCGGCCCTTTGCCCTCACCCCACTCCAAAGGAATTGGAATGCCCGTTATCCATCGTTTTCTTGGGTTCTACCTGCTGATCGGCCTGATCCAGGGAATCGTCTTCTATTTCTCCGACCAGCTCTATCGCTTGAGCGAGACGCTGTTTTTTGTCACCTACACCGTGGTGTTGGTGGGTGGCACCACCTTGCAGTTGCTGGGGGAAAAAGCCCGACAGTGGCGCTCCTTGTTGCCTACGCTGGCGTTCACCCTGTTGATGGGCGGCATGACGCTGTCGGTGTGCTACGGCCTCGACCATGTCGGCAATAACCGCTGGCTGATCAACTCCTGGTTCATCAGTGTGGTGGTACTGAGTTACGTCTGTGCGACGTTTCTGCTTGCCTGGCCCGCCGTAAAAGGGCAGCGCTGGCGCTATGAAGACCTGTTCCAACAAGCCTGGAACAGTGTGTTTATCGTGCTGTACGCCCTGATTCTGGTGGGTGTGTTCATGTTATTGCTAAAGCTCTGGGGCCGGCTTTTTTTGATGCTGGGTATCGAGTTCTTCGAGCGCCACTTCTGGAGCCAGTTATTCCTGTGCATCAGCCTGCCGCTGGTATTCGCCTTGGGCATGTACTTGGGCGGGCGCAGCGAGAAAATCATCGGCCAGATGCGCGGCATGCTGTTCAGCGCGTGTGGCTTGTTGTTGCCGCTGATCGCACTGATCAGTGTGCTGTTTACCCTCACCTTGCCGTTCACCGGTCTGGAACGGATCTGGGCCACGGGCTATTCCACGCCGATCTTGCTGGTGCTGGCCGGTGTACAGCTGTTCTTGCTCAACGGCGTATTCCAGGAGGGCGTCCAAGCCCGGCCGTATCCTAAATGGCTGACGCACTTTATCGAGTTGAGCCTGCTATGCCTGCCGATCCTGGCCGCGTTGGCGTTTTACTCAAGCTGGCTGCGGGTCGAGCAGTACGCCCTGTCGCCGCAACGCTTCGTCGCCCTGGCGGCGGCGCTGCTGTGTGGCCTGTACGGCCTTGCGGCAGTATGGGCGGTGGCCTTGCGCTCGCCGGTCTGGCTGGGCAACTTGCGTATCACCAACCCGGCCCTGGCGTTGCTGTTCTGTGGGCTGGTGGTGTTGATTAATACGCCGATCCTCGATCCGGTGCGCCTGAGCGTCAACGATCAGGTCCAGCGTTTGCTTGACGGGCGCACCAAGGCTGAAGCGTTCGATGCGCACTACCTGCGGTTTGGCTTGGAGAAGGCGGGCGAGGAGGCGTATGCGAAGTTGCAGGTCGACCTGGACCAGGAGCGCATTCTGGACGCGCAAGGGCGCCGCGCGTTGCGTGAGCGGATGGAAGACACCGCGCTGAGTTTCACTGAGCGCTATGCCAAGGAACGGGCCGAGCGGCCCAAGCCCGAACTGGAATGGATCGGCCCGGCGCCCAAAGGCAGCGAACAGTTTGCCGAACTCAGCCTGAACACCGATGCGCCTTGCGCGCCCGGTTGTGTGCTGTGGGCGGTCGATCTCGACAGGGATGGCCAGCCTGAAGTGCTGGCGATACCCCGCACCAGCTACCGTCACGACTTCAAACCGCCGCGTATTTTCGTGCTGGACGAGCAGGGTGAATGGGACGATCGCGGCCCGCTGCTGTGGACGCAACTGCCGACGGTTACGTCGACACTGAAACGCTGATCCACGACATCCGCGAAGGCAAGGTTTCCCTGGTCAAGCCGCGCTATCTGCAATTGCAGTCCAGTGACATGTTGCTCAGCCCGGTGATTCGGCAGCCTTAAGCGGAGATCGAAAACACCAGGGTGAACAGGCTGATTGACAGCGCGATATCGGCGCTAGGCGTGTCGAACCTTGTCGCCAGGGCAGGGAAATAGGGCAGCAGGATATTGATCGGGAAGAAGCTGATGAGGATAAAGCGGGAAAGGGTGGGCCCAGACATTGTTTTTGTTTTCCGGAGTAAAACCAGAAACCGATACTAGTCTGCGAAAAATGGAATTCAATCAAAAGCGTTGAGAGAAACTTCCTGAATTGATGTGGCTTGCTTGGGTAGGAAGAGCTTTCACGGCAACCACAAAACAAATGTGGGAGGGGGCTTGCCCCCGATTGCGTAGTGTCAGCCCCATATTAGCTGGCTGACACACGGCTATCGGGGGCAAGCCCCCTCCCACCTTTTTATCTGTGCTTGGCTTTAGCTGTTTGGCAACAACCGGCACGTAATGCTCTTGATGTACCGCGTCTCGACAATCGCCGGGTGCACCGGATGATCCGGACCTTGGCCGCCGCGTTCGAGCATTTGGATATTGCGGTCCAGGTGACGGGCGCTGGTCAGCAGGATGTTTTGCAGGTCGTCTTCCGGCAGGTGCATGGAGCACGAAGCGCTGACCAGGATGCCGTCCTTGCTGAGCAGGCGCATGGCTTGCTCGTTGAGGCGGCGGTAGGCGCCTTCGCCGTTTTTCATGTCTTTTTTGCGTTTGATGAAGGCCGGTGGGTCGGCGACGATCACGTCGAAACGCTCTTCGCTGGCTTTCAGCTCTTTGAGGGCTTCAAAGACGTCGCCTTCGATGCAGGTCATCTTCTCGGCAACGCCGTTCAGCGCAGCATTGCGCTCTACGCCGTCGAGGGCGAAGGCGGATGCATCGACGCAGAACACTTCACTGGCGCCGAAGGCTGCGGCTTGCACGCCCCAGCCGCCGATGTAGCTGTACAGGTCGAGTACGCGTTTGCCCTTGGCATAGGGAGCCAGGCGCGCACGGTTCATGCGGTGGTCGTAGAACCAGCCGGTTTTCTGGCCCTGGATCACCGGGGCTTCGAATTTCACGCCGTTCTCTTCCAGCGCAACCCACTCCGGCACCAGGCCGAATACGGTTTCGACGTAGCGGTTGAGGCCTTCGGCGTCGCGTGCGGCGGAGTCGTTCTTGAACAGGATGCCGCTCGGCTTGAGCACTTGGGTCAGTGCAGCGATCACGTCTTCCTTGTGGGCTTCCATGGTCGCCGAGGCGATCTGTACTACCAGGATGTCGCCGAAACGGTCGACCACCAGGCCCGGCAGCAGGTCGGAATCGCCGTAGACCAGGCGGTAGAACGGCTTGTCGAACAGGCGATCACGCAGGGACAGGGCAACGTTGATGCGGTGCACCAGCAGCGACTTGTCCAGCGGCAACTTGATGTCGCGTGACAGCAGGCGGGCGCAGATCAGGTTGTTCGGGCTCATGGCCACGATGCCCAGGGTCTTGCCGCCGGCCGCTTCCAGGATTGCCTGGTCGCCTGCCTGGAAGCCGTTAAGAGGTATGGCAGCCACATCGATTTCGTTGCTGTAGACCCACAGGTGGCCGTTGCGCAAACGACGATCGGCGTTGGCTTTGAGACGCAGGCTTGGCAGGGACATGACGTCGCTCCGGAAAAAAGAGCGGGAGTATACCTCTTGCGCACCGGCTCATGTGTGAGCTGGCTTGCCTGCGATGCAGGCGGCGCGGTGTATCTGACGTACGGCGGTGATGCTATCGGGGGCAAGCCCCCTCCCACATTTGATCGGGTTTCAGTTTGGGTTGTGGGTGTCGGCCATGTCTGCTTAGGGGGTAGAATCCTCGCCTAGCCCAGAGTGTGTACTTATGTCCCAAGAGCTTTCAGCCGAACAGATCCAACAGGCCCTGCAAGGCATCAGCGTGCCGCCCCAGCCGCAAATCATGGTGGATTTGCAGATGGAGCAGTACATGCCCGACCCGGATCTGGAAGTGATCGCGCGGTTGATTTCCCAGGACCCAGGCCTGTCGGGCGCGCTGCTGAAGATCGTCAACTCGCCGTATTACGGCCTGAGCAACAAGATCGCCTCGATCCAGCGCGCAGTGAACCTGCTGGGCAGCCGGTCAATCATCAACCTGATCAACGCGCAGTCGATCCGGGGCGAGATGAGCGACGACACCATCGTCACCCTCAACCGCTTCTGGGACACGGCCCAGGATGTGGCCATGACCTGCCTCACCCTGGCCAAGCGCACGGGTTCCCAGGCAGTCGACGAGGCCTATGCCTTGGGCCTGTTCCACGATTGCGGCGTGCCGCTGATGCTCAAGCGTTTCCCCAACTACATGACCGTGCTGGAAGAGGCCTACGCTGACGCCGGCCCTGACTGCCGCGTGGTCGACACCGAAAACAACGCCTTTCACACCAACCACGCCGTGGTCGGGTATTACACCGCCAAGTCCTGGCGCCTGCCGGAGCATGTGACCGATGCCATCGCCAACCACCACAACGCCCTGGCGGTTTTCAGCGACGAGTCCTCGCGCAATCCGCAGGTGAAGAACCTGCTGGCGATCCTGAAGATGGCCGAGCACATCTGCTCGTCCTACCGGGTGCTGGGCAACCAGTCGGTTGACCATGAGTGGAACGCCATTGGCCCTCTGGTGCTGGACTACGTGGGCCTGTCGGATTACGACTTTGAGAGCATGAAGTTGTCGATCCGCGAACTGGGCGCACACTGACCCTTCCTTCAAGAGGTACGCATGCCCGAGTTACCCGAAGTCGAAACCACCCGCCGCGGGATTGCGCCGCACCTGGAAGGCCAGCGGGTCAGCCGCGTAGTCGTACGTGAGCGGCGCCTGCGCTGGCCGATCCCGGAAGATCTGGATGTGCGCCTGTCCGGGCAGCGCATCGTACTGGTGGAGCGGCGTGCCAAGTACCTGTTGATCAATGCCGAGGTGGGCACTTTGATCAGTCACTTGGGCATGTCGGGCAATTTGCGCCTGGTGGAAGTCGGTATGCCGGCGGCCAAGCATGAGCATGTGGATATCGAGCTGGAGTCGGGCATGGCCCTGCGTTATACCGACCCACGGCGCTTTGGCGCGATGCTCTGGAGCCAGGATCCGCACAACCATGAGCTGTTGATCCGCCTGGGGCCGGAGCCGTTGACCGACCTGTTTGATGGCGAGCGCCTGTTCCAGCTGTCCCGCAAGCGGTCGATGGCGGTGAAGCCGTTCATCATGGACAACGCGGTCGTGGTGGGCGTGGGCAATATCTACGCGACAGAAGCGTTGTTTGCGGCGGGGATTGATCCGCGTCGTGAGGCGGGGGGCATTTCGCGGGCGCGGTATTTGAAGCTGGCGATTGAGATCAAGCGCGTGCTGGCGGCCGCCATCGAGCGGGGCGGCACCACGTTGCGCGACTTTATCGGTGGCGACGGGCAGCCGGGGTATTTCCAGCAGGAGTTGTTCGTCTATGGCCGGGGAGGCGAGGCGTGCAAGGTGTGCGGGACTGAACTGCGCAATGTGGTGCTGGGGCAGCGGGCGAGTGTGTTTTGCCCGAGGTGTCAGGGCTGATCGGTGTGTAGTGGCTGATACCGCTATCGGGGGCAAGCCCCCTCCGACATTTTGAGTGTATTTACAGATCAACGTGTGGGAGGGGGGCTTGCC
>NZ_JADDUM010000085.1 GCF_015163715.1 Pseudomonas cyclaminis | reverse complement strand
TGTGTTGGGCAGACGCTTACGTTGGGCTTAGGCTACGCAGGAAAGCTCTGTAGAGAGCCTACTAGCTATAGCAGGCCAAAATTGCTTTCTGTCGCAAATTAAGACTCGAGGGACATTTATTTTAGTTTCAGACTTAAGATGCCGATGTGAGGAAGAGCAAGTCCATAGCCTTTCACAGATGTCAACCTATCGCCAGTTACAGCTAAGAGGCTGCTCATAGTTACAAAGCACGCTAGTACGATCTACAGCTTCTAATACCAAAAGCTAATCTTCCCCCGCACCACTATCAAACAAGGTACATTTACGCCCATCGAGCACGATCAGCAGTGCCGGAATGGAGCTACCAGGCCGGCTTGAAAGGGAATTGGGGTTATGGACAAAAAGTCGCTTTCCGAGCGGGACATCTGCAGCAAGTACATTGCCCCAGCCATTCAGCAAGCCGGATGGGACATGCACAAGCAGGTGCGCGAGGAAGTCAGCTTTACCAAAGGCCGCATTATCGTCCGGGGAAAACTTCACAGCCGTGGCGAAGCACGCCGCGCAGACTTCATCCTCTACCACCAGGCCAACCTGCCTATCGCTGTGATCGAGGCAAAGGACAACAAGCACTCCGTTGGATCGGGCATGCAGCAAGCCCTGGGCTATGCAGAGGCGCTAGACGTACCGTTCGTGTTCTCCAGCAATGGCGATGGTTTCCTGTTTCACGACCGCAGTGGCACAGGCAGCCAGGTAGAAACCGAACTCACCCTTGATCAATTCCCCAGCCCTGCCGAACTTTGGCAGCGTTACTGCCAGTTGAAGGGGCTGGATGATACAGTCAAGCACAAGATCGAAGCGCCCTACTACGACGACGGCTCCGGACGCATGCCACGCTACTACCAGATGAATGCCATCAACCGCACCGTCGAGGCTGTGGCGCGCGGCCAAGACCGTATCCTATTGGTAATGGCTACGGGCACCGGCAAGACATATACAGCCTTCCAAATCATCTGGCGGCTGTGGAAATCGAAACAGAAGAAACGCATCCTGTTTCTGGCTGACCGCAACATCCTGGTAGACCAGACCAAGAACAATGACTTCAAGCCCTTCGGCCAGGCGATGACCAAGATCGCCAAACGTCAGATCGATACCTCCTACGAGATCTACCTGTCGCTCTATCAGGCCGTCACCGGCACCGATGAAGAGATGAACATCTACAAGCAGTTCTCCCGCGACTTCTTCGACCTGATCGTGATCGACGAATGCCACCGTGGCAGCGCCTCCGAGGATTCCGCCTGGCGTGAAATCCTCGACTACTTTTCCAGCGCTACCCATGTCGGCCTCACCGCCACACCGAAGGAAACCAAAGAAGTATCCAGCATCACTTACTTCGGTGAACCGATTTACAGCTATACCTTGAAGCAAGGCATCGAAGACGGCTTTCTCGCCCCCTACAAAGTGGTGCGTATCGACTTCGATAAAGACCTGCAAGGCTGGCGGCCACCCAAAGGCATGCTCGATAAGAATGGCGAGCTGATCGAAGACCGCATCTACAACCTCAAGGATATGGATCGCACCCTGGTGATCGAGGCGCGCACGCAACTGGTGGCGCAGAAGGTCACCGAACTCCTCAAGGCCACCGATCCGTTTCAGAAAACCATCATCTTCTGCGACGACATCAACCACGCCGAGCGCATGCGCCAGGCACTGGTCAACCTCAACCCCGAGCGTGTGGCCGAGAATCGCAAATACGTCATGCGTATCACCGGCGATGACCAGGAAGGCAAGGCCGAACTAGATAACTTCATCAACCCGGAAGAACGCTACCCGGTGATTGCCACCACCAGCAAGTTGATGACCACCGGCGTCGATGCTCAGACCTGCAAGCTGATCGTGCTCGACCAGCACATCAAATCGATGACCGAGTTCAAGCAAATCATCGGTCGCGGCACTCGCATCAACGAGGACTACGGCAAGTACTGGTTCACCATCATGGACTTCAAAAAGGCCACCGAGCTGTTTGCCGACCCGGCCTTCGACGGCGACCCAGTAGTGATCTACGCCCCAGAAGGCGATGACTCCCCCGTACCGCCGGATGACCCGCTTGCCGATGAAGATGGCATAAGCGCAGGCAACGATAACGAGGGTGATGACCTGGATTTCACCGGCGAAGATGAGGGCAAAAAACGCATCAAGTATGTCATCGACAACGTCCCGATTTATGTCATCGCCGAGCGTGTGCAGTATTACGGTCCGGATGGCCGACTGATCACCGAGTCACTGCACGACTACACCCGCATCTGCGTGCAAAAGCAGTTCGCCTCGCTGGATGACTTCCTCCGGCGCTGGAGTGATGCCGAGCAAAAGAAAGTCATCATCGAGGAGATGGCCGTCCAGGGCGTGATGTGGGAAGCCTTGGCCGAAGAAGTGGAAAAGAAACAGGGCAAGCCGCTCGATCCGTTCGACCTGATCTGCCACGTCGCCTTCGATCAGCCTGCCCTATCACGGCGTGAGCGAGCCGAGCAGGTGAAAAAACGAAACTATTTCGCCAAATATTCAGGTGCAGCACGCCAGGTGCTGGAGGCGTTGCTGGATAAATACGCCGATACCGGCATCGAGCATATCGAGGACATCAAAATCCTGCAGCTTGACCCTTTCAGCCAGTTCGGTGCCCCCATCGAGCTGGTCAAGGCCTTTGGCGGTAAGGCTGGCTACAACAAGGCTATACATGAGCTGGAAGACGAACTTTACGCAAGCTAAGGGCTAAACACCGACGACATGCCAAAGCAGTCGCCCCCACTATCCGGTAGAATTTCGCCCCCTTGCGGTACGCGTTGAGAGAACTTCATGTCCATTAGCTCCACCATCAAGTCCATTCAGGACATCATGCGTAAAGACGTTGGCGTAGACGGCGACGCCCAGCGCATCGGACAGTTGGTTTGGCTACTGTTCCTGAAAATCTTCGATGACCGCGAGCTGGAATGGGAGCTGATGGACGACAACTACCGGTCGCCGATTCCCGACAGTTGCCGCTGGCGTACCTGGGCCGCCGATCCAGAAGGCATGACCGGTGAGGCGCTCAAGGACTTTATAGACAACAACCTGTTCCCCCAACTGCAGAACCTGCACGAGTACAGCAACACGCCCTCGGCCTTTGTGGTGCGCAGCGTGTTTGAAGACGCGTACAACTACATGAAGTCCGGGCAATTGCTGCGCCAGGTGATTAACAAGATTCAAGAGGGCGTGGACTTCAACAAAGCCCAGGAGCGTCACGAGTTCGGTAATCTCTACGAGCAACTGCTGCGAGACCTGCAGAACGCGGGTAACGCCGGCGAGTTCTACACCCCGCGCCCGGTCACCGAGTTTATGGTACGCATGGTCGACCCCAAGCTGGACGAGAAGGTCATGGATCCGGCCTGCGGAACAGGCGGCTTCCTCACCGGCGCCATCGAACACAAACGCAGTCGCTATGTAAAAACCGCCGAGGACGAGCGCACACTGCAGGCCAGCATTTTCGGCGTGGAGAAAAAGCCGCTACCGCACCTGCTGGCCACCACTAACATGATCCTGCACGGCATCGAGGTGCCCAACCAGATTCGCCACGACAACACCCTGAGTAAACCGCTGATCAGCTGGGGGCCGAGTGAGCGCGTGCACTGCATCGTTGCCAACCCGCCGTTCGGCGGCATGGAAGAAGATGGCATCGAAACCAACTTCCCCGCCGCTTTCCGCACCCGAGAAACCGCCGACCTGTTTCTGGTGCTGATCATGCAGTTGCTCAAAGACGGTGGCCGCGCCGCAGTGGTACTGCCCGATGGCTTTCTGTTTGGTGAAGGCATCAAGAGTCGGATCAAGGAAAAGCTGCTAACCGAATGCAACCTGCACACCATCGTTCGCCTGCCCAATGGCGTGTTCAACCCCTACACCGGCATCAAGACCAACCTGCTGTTCTTCACCAAAGGCACACCGACCAAACAGGTTTGGTTCTACGAACACCAGTACCCGACCGGCGTAAAGAACTACTCTAAGACCCGCCCCATGCGCATCGAAGAGTTCGCAGTGGAAGAGGCCTGGTGGGGCTGCGAGGACGACGGTTTTGCTGCACGGAAAGAGAGCGAATTTGCCTGGAAGGTCAGCGTCGAAGAGCTGCAAGCGCGAAACTGGAACCTAGACTGCAAAAACCCACATGTCGGCGAGCAGATCAGCCACAACCCCGTCGAGTTGCTACGTGATTACGCCACGCTGCAAGGCGAAATCAGCGACCTGCGCGATCAGCTCAAGGCCGTGCTGGCTGAAGCTCTGGAGCGTCAGGTATGACGGCGTTGCTCACCGATAACCTGCCGCTGCTAGCCGGCTCGCCCAATGGCATCAAGAAGCTGCGTGAGTTGATTCTGGAACTGGCCGTGCGCGGCAAGCTTGTACCGCAAGACCCCAGTGATGAGCCGGCCAGTATGTTGCTCAAGCGGATTGCCGACGATAAGGCACGCCTTGTCGCCATAGGCAAGCTTAAGAAGCAAAAGCCTCTAGAGGATGTTGACGACGCGGAAAAACCATTTGCCCTGCCTGATGGATGGGAATGGGTAAGGCTCGGTCAAGTAACTGAAGCAAGCACAGGACATGCATTTAAGAGCTCGGAATACAGGGCTTCTGGAACATTGGTGCTTCGAGTCACCAATATTAATCCAGACGGAACACTCGATTTATCAGATGCAAAATACATTGATCCCGTTGAGGCAGATTCTACCTATAAGAGTGTGCGTCTTGAGAGAGATGAGATTTTGCTCGTTATGGTTGGCGGCAGCCTTGGGAAGATTGGAGTTGTCGATGAGAGCTGTCTACCTGCCGTTCTTAATCAAAATATGTGGAAGATGTTCCGTCCGACAAGTGTCAGTCGGGACTATTTCGTGTACGGCCTCCGTCTCATCAATGCAACACAGCTGAAGATCACAAGCTCGACGCATGGGCACCTGGCTCAGGGGGAATATCTCTCGAAGCTTTTCCCTCTTGCTCCTGAACAGGAGCAACATCGCATCGTCGCCAAAGTCGATGAGCTGATGGCCCTGTGTGACCGGCTGGAAGCCCAACAAGCCGACGCCGAAAACGCCCACGCCCGACTGGTGCAGGCTCTGCTCGACAGCCTGACCCAAGTCAGCGACGCCACCGACTTCACCACCAACTGGCAGCGCCTAGCCGAACACTTCCACACCCTGTTCACAACCGAACCCAGCATCGACGCCCTCAAACAAACCCTGCTGCAACTGGCCGTGATGGGAAAATTGGTGCAGCAAGATACCAACGATGAGTCGGCGAGTGAGTTTGTAAAACGTATCCAAGCCGAAAAACAAAGCTATCTAGCCAAATCGAAGGTTCGTAAACAAAAGGATCTGGCTGCCAATTTGCAACCGGAACCGCCTTTTGAGGTCCCTGCCGGCTGGCAATGGCAAACCATTGATGATGTTTTACATGTGACTGGCGGTGTCACCCTTGGACGAAAACTTGGCGACCGCAAGCTGTTATCCAAGCCGTACCTCCGCGTGGCGAATGTCCAGCGTGGACGCTTGGAAATGGAGCAGATTAAGGAAGTCGAAGTTCCAGAAGACGAAGTCGAAAAGTACCTACTTCGGAACGGTGACCTGCTGATTACAGAAGGTGGTGATTGGGACAAAGTCGGTCGTACGGCAGTTTGGCGTGAAGAGTTGCCAGAGTGCCTTCACCAAAACCATGTTTTCCGGGCTCGTGCAGTAGTTGCGGATTGGGAGCCACGCTGGGCAGAGATGTATCTGAATTCGGCCTCAGCAAGAGAGTATTTTGCGGGTTCATCAAAACAGACCACCAACCTTGCTTCCATCAACATGACCCAACTTCGAGCATGCGCGTTCCCATTACCGCCGCTCGGAGAACAACAACGCATCATCGCCAAAGTCGACCAACTAATGGCCCTCTGCGAGCAACTCAAAACCCGCATAACCCAGGCCCGCCAGTTGAACGAACAGTTGGCCAGCACCCTGGTCGAACGCTCCCTCGCTGAAGACGCCCAGCAGGGCCCCATTGCCACGGACCAGCAAGTAGCCCGTACCCTCCTCGCCGCAGAAATCACTCATCAGCTACATAGCCACCGCACCTTCGGCCAACGCAAGCTGCAGAAGGTAATTTACTTAGCCGAACACACGGCCAGGCTCGCTGCAATCCAAGGTAACTACTTGCGCGACGCCGCAGGCCCTCACGATCGCCAATTGATGAATAAGGTCGAAGGCGAGATGCGAAACCATCAGTGGTATGAGCGCACTGACCGCGAGACGGTTGGCCACGCCTACCGCCCCCTCTCCAAAGCAGGGCAGCATAGACCAGCATATAGCAGCGCCTGGTCGATCACTGAGCGCGCCACCATTGGGCAGGTGATCGAACTAATGCGGGATTGGGATACTGATCGTTGCGAAATGACTGTGACGCTCTATGCCGCCTGGAACGACTTTATTCTCGAAGGACGCCCGGTTTCCGATGAAGCCATCGTGGAAGAAGTCATGCATAGCTGGAACGATACCAAGCTGCGCTTTGACAAAACCAAATGGTCGGCAGTACTCGCAGAGATGAAGAAGCACAAAATCCTCATGCCCAGCGGCTTTGGCAAACGCACCACAGGAGGCATGCTCAGCTTGCCCGGTTTCGAGTAAACCGAGATTGCTTTTAGCCGTCCTCGGAAAATACGGATACGAAGCATATAGCTCAATCCAGCCCCTCGCGGCATTCCAGTTGGTATTCCAAAGAAATTTACAAACTCACATTAGTCAATTAAATCAAATGTCTAAGAAACCAATTCAAATTACCCCGGCCCACCAAATTAACATCTAAAGACGTCCAAGGACGTCTTTTTTTGTGCCTGAAATCCAGTGAACACGGGGCTTCAGCGCTGCCGGAGGCGTTCCATACTTTTTGAGTTCCAGACGTTTGGTATTCCCGCTGATATTCGTCCTACCCCTGCGCAGAACGCGAGCAACCTCGAAACCCATTTGCACAGCAGCAGGATCACCACTCGAGGCGCGAGCCCCCCCCCTGATCGTTCCCGAATCGCCCGCGTGCTGCCTAACCGAAAGCGAGAACTGAGGAGCAACGCTGCCAGCAGCGGCCGACACGCCTGTCACCGCCAGCAGCGCAAAAACAGGTCATAAGCATATGAATTTATAATTGGTCATTCTTTCCTGAATTGCTGCTAGCTTAATTAGCGAAAGACGTCATTGTTCCTGCTGGCCAACAGAGCGGGTCATGTTTCATAGGATGAAAGTTGCACGCGGACTTCAAGGGATTAAAGTCTTCTCAGCATTCGCTACATGGCCACTGGGAAATAGCTATACCTGTTGAAAGTCCATTCAATTGGATTGATAAACGGTACCTGACATGACGGCTACGTTGAATTACTCGCTTTCAAAACTTGCGCCTGCGGCGCCACAGCCTCTGGATATATTCGAGCTTAAAGAATCTAACGTTCGTTCCTACTGCCGAGACTTTACCGCCACTTTCCATACTGCCGAAGGCTCGACCCTGACCAGTGAGCACGGCCAGGTGTTCATCGACTTTTTCAGTGGTGCGGGGGCCTTGAATTATGGGCATAACAACCCGGTGTTGAAGGCCGCGTTGCTCGATTACATCGGCAACAATGGCATCACCCATGGCTTGGATTTCAAGACCACTGCCAAGAAAGCCTTCCTGACGACGTTTGAAGAGCAGATCCTGGCACCGCGTAACCTGCACTACAAAGTGCAGTTTCCCGGCCCCACTGGCACCAACGCGGTGGAGGCGGCGATCAAACTGGCCCGCAAGTACACCGGGCGCCAGAATGTCGTGGCCTTCACAAACGCGTTCCATGGCATGTCCTTGGGCAGCCTCGCCTTGACCAGCAACCCGCGTAAACGCGCCGGGGCCGGTGTCAGCCTGAACAATGTGACGTTCATGCCGTATGACCGGTATTTCGGCGACGGTGTGGACACATCCTTGTACCTGGCCAACATGCTGCGCGGCGGCAGCGGGATCGACAAACCGGCGGCTATCGTACTGGAAACGGTGCAGGGCGAAGGTGGCGTGAACAGCGCTTCGGCCGACTGGGTACGGGCCGTGCAAGCCATCGCCCGCGAGCATGACATCCTGCTGATCATCGACGATATCCAGGCCGGCTGTGGTCGCACTGGGGAGTTCTTCAGCTTCGAAGCCCTCGGGGTCACTGCGGATATCGTGACCTTATCCAAATCCATCAGCGGTTATGGCTTACCCATGTCCCTCGTCTTACTGGCGCCCCATCTGGATGTGTGGGAGCCGGGAGAACACAACGGCACATTTCGCGGCAATAACCTGGCGTTCGTCACGGGCAAGGCGGTGATCGATCACTACTGGAGCAACACGGAGTTTGCCCAGACGCTCAAGGACAAGGCAGACCAATTACATCAGGGGTTGCTGGGGTTGTCCCTGAGCTTTGCCGAAAAGGCACCCAACCGTCTCAAAGGGCGAGGGTTTTTCAGGGGCATCGAGTTCGAGGACTCGGCCCTGGCGCAACAAATTGCAGCGCGGGCCTATGCTGGCGGGCTGATCATTGAAACCTCCGGCATCGACAACCAAGTGCTCAAGTTCCTCCCGGCGTTGACGATCACTCCCGCGCAGATCACCCAAGGCTTGCACATACTCAAGCAAGCCTTTGCCGAGGTGACCACGCCATGAGTGATCCCATCATCACCCGTCACGCGTCCCTCGACGACGCTGCAGCGATCGCGCCGTTGCTGGACAAATACCGTGAGTTCTATGGCGAAGCCCCCGACCTGGCCCGCTCACTGGCGTTTATTCAACAGCGCTTCTTTCTCGGCGAGTCAATTATCATCGTTGCGCAAGTCAACAATGAAGTTATCGGGTTTACGCAACTCTTCCCGAGCTTTTCAAGTGTCACATTAGAACGCCTGTGGATATTAAATGATTTATATGTCGAAGCCTCTAAGCGCAGTGCTGGGGTCGGCCTGGCGTTATTGAATGCGGCAAAAGCGTTCGCGCATTTAGCCGGGGCCAAACAGTTATTCATTGAAGGCGCTGACGACAACCCCAGAGCACGCAACTTATACACGCGCTTCGGGTTTATCGAAAACACCGCGTACCACTATTACCATCTTCCATTAAAGCCAATCCAGGGATAGGAGCTTTACCATGTCAGACACAGTTTTCGATATCGTGGGTATTGGTTTCGGCCCGTCAAACCTTGCATTGGCAATAGGCCTGGAGGAGTCAGCTTCCGCGCTGACCTATCGCTTCCTGGACGCCAAGCAGACACCGGACTGGCAGGACGAAATGCTGCTCAGCGGCTCGGACATCCAGAACAATCCGTTGCGGGACCTGGTCACACCTCGCAACCCGCGCAGTCGTTATGGCTTCGTCAATTACCTGAAAGAAACCGGCCGCTTGTTCGACTACCTCAACCTACCGCTGACGTACCCGCTGCGGCGCGAATACGCCGAATACATCAAATGGGTTGCCGGGCATTTTCTGGGCAGTGTCGAATCCTCGGCATTCGCCCAACGGGTGGAGCCTTTGCTATTAAAGGGCGAGCATGTATGGAAGGTCACCTATAACGATCAGCGGGTCATCTATGGGCGCAGCCTGGTATTGGGTACCGGGCGCACGGCGAATATCCCGGCGGTTTTCGAGGGCCTGAATGGTCCGCAGGTGTTCCACCTTAATCACTACCTCGAACGCATCAACAAGTTGCCATCGAGCGTGCAGCGTATCGGTGTGGTGGGCTCCAGCCAGAGCGCCGTGGAGATTGTGCTGGACCTGACTGCCAGGTTTGCGGACAAGGAAATCTACTCGCTGCACCGCAGCTTCAGTTTCCGACTCAAGGACACCAGCCCATTCAGCGACAAGGTGTATTTCCCGGAGTTTATCGACTACTACTTCAACCTGCCGCCGGACGCCAAGGCGCGGGTGGACAAGCAACTGCGCGGCACCAACTACAGCTCGGCCGATGAAGATGTGATCAACGCGCTGTACGTGCGCATCCATGAGGAAAAGCTGCAGGGCAAGCAGCGCATCCACATCCTCAACAACATCGCCATCGAGCAGGCGCAGGTTAACGCCTCAGGGCACGTGCAGTTGGCGCTCAAGGAAGTCAATCAACTCACGCACTCGACACTGGAGCTGGATGCGCTGGTGCTTGCCACCGGGTTCAAGGACATTGCCGCCAAGGAAAATGGCGAGTTGTATCCACCGTTGCTGGCGCCTTACCACCGTCGGTTTCGCGCCGATGCGCACGGCGCGCTGGTGGTGAATCGCGATTACAGCCTGACCGCTTTGGATGAGTTGCCCGCGGTGTTCCTCAACGGTTTGTGCGAAAGCTCCCATGGCCTGGGGGATGCCGGTTCGTTCAGCCTGATTTCGTTACGGGTTGAACACATCCTGTCGGCCCTGGAGACACAGTTGGCGCAGGTCGAGGCTCCGGCGCACGCATTGGCCTGAACCAATCCCGGCAGCAGCCCCTGCGGGCTGCTGTTTTATACAAGGAGGTCACATGTTTACAGCAGCATTGATTTACATCCTGGCGGTGATAAGCCCCGGGCCGAACTTCATCATCGTCAGCCGGTTCTCTTCATTAGGGTCGGTCACTACCGGCCTTGGTGCGACCTTGGGGATCTGCACCGTCGGCGTATTCTTCTCGACCATTTCCCTGCTGGGCCTGGCGGCGTTGCTGCATCAGTACCCGGCCTTTTCCAAGGTCGCCACCCTGTGTGGTTCGGCGTACCTGCTGTACATCGCCTACAGCATCATCAAAAGCGTACTGGCAAAAAACACCGGGACTGCCGAAAGCACCCCACCTGGGGTCACCAGCTTCGCCAAGGCGTATCGCGTTGGGGTCATCACCAACATCAGCAACATGAAGACCATCGCCTTCATGATCAGCATCTACGCCGGCTTTCTTTCTTCGCCCCGTACCGACCTCGAAAAGGTCGTGGTGGTGATGCTGTGTTCCACCCTTGAAGTCATCTGGTACTCCCTG
Organism: Pseudomonas cyclaminis; assembly: GCF_015163715.1. Taxonomy (GTDB): domain Bacteria; phylum Pseudomonadota; class Gammaproteobacteria; order Pseudomonadales; family Pseudomonadaceae; genus Aquipseudomonas; species Aquipseudomonas cyclaminis. The sequence goes on along the minus strand of NZ_JADDUM010000085.1, from coordinate 10,286 downwards.
GTCTCGCTGCTGTTCGGACAAGGCCCGATCAAGGCGCTGTTTCTCAAATACACCCGCCAGATCGATGTGGGATTGGCTGTGTTTCTGGTGGCGTTTTCCCTCAACAACGCGATTCCCGTACTGGTTGCCAGTCGATGAGGCCGTGTCATGGAATGGAACGATCTTCTCAAGGACGTGAGCATGCGCTTCAAGTACCGCAGTTGGCTGCTGATCGACCTACCCCGCGATGGCTTACCCCAGAACTGTCCAATACCGGACCTGGCGAGCAATTACGACGCCACCTTGATTCTCGACTGCGGCCTTGAAGATATCTTCCCCATCGTCGATGCCTTGGGCCCCGGGGTAAGCTACGCAGCCTCGCTGTACACGAGCCGGCGCAAGGTTGAAGCTGCAGTGGCTTTTCACGCGTTCAAATGGGCCTGTTGAGGCCCACGCACGAGTCCTTCCCACATCCGTTCACGAAATATTAAGAATCGCCTACCTATACTCGCCAATCGTCCGAGTCGTTCTTCAGAACGGCCTCCTGCCTTGGTAGCAAGAACTCATGACACGTCCCGCTTCTCTGCTACTCCTGCTTGCTGGTCTGCTGTTCTTCTTCGCCCTGGGTAACCATGAACTGCAAGGTTCCACCGAAGCCCGCGTCGCCGGGATCGCCATGGCCATGCACCTGGACAATAACTGGGTGGTGCCGCAGTTGTTTCGCGAGCCCTTCCTGGAAAAGCCGCCCTTGAGCCTGTGGCTGGATGCCGGGGCCATTCGTTTGTTTGGCGCTACGACCTGGGCCGTGCGCCTGGCCTCGGCGTTTGCCGGGCTATTGAGCGTAATGCTGTTCTACGGGATGTTGCGCACGTTCGGACGTCCGAAAACACTGGCGTTCTGCGCGGCGCTGATCCTCGCGACCATGGCCAGTTACTGGGGCAATGTGCGCGGCGTGGGTGAAGATTCACTGCTCAGCCTCGGCGTGACCACTGCACTGCTGGCGTTCTACCAGGCGGTTCGCCCCGAGCGTGAAGGCTCCAGCGCGGGGGCATGGGCTTTGTTTACCGCCGGGATGGTGATCGCCACCCTGAGCAAAGGCGTGTTGGGGCTGGCGTTGCCGGGCATCGTGATCTTCGCGTACCTGGCCAGCACCAGCCTGATGGACAAGCACCTGCGGATCGGCGACTGGCTCAAACCGGCGGTGTTTACCTTGTTGGCCTTGGTGCCGCTGATGGTCTGGCTGGGTTTCCTGTTCCAGCGCGGCGGGATGCAGGCGGTGGGCGAAGTGTTGTGGACCAACAGCGTCGGGCGGTTCAGCGGTTCGTTCGTCGAGGCCGGGCATTACGAGCCGTTCTACTACTACATCGCGAAGCTGCCGGAAGCGTTCCTGCCCTGGAATATCCTTGTGTACCTGGGCCTGTGGCACTTTCGAAAAAGCCTGGTGCGCAACCGCTACCGCCTGTTCTTCAGTGTCTGGCTGGTGGCGCAGTTCACCCTGCTGACCCTGGCTTCCAGCAAGCGCACTGTTTACCTGATGGCACTCACTCCAGCCGCCGCGGTGCTCGCCGCAGAATATGCAGGGGTGCTGTTGGAGTGGCTCAAGGCACACAAGCCAGCGCTGTACCGTTACCACGGGGGCGTGATCGTCAGCGCATTCAGCCTGGCAATTGCCAGCTATCTGACAGCTGCGTTCTGGTTCGCCCCCAAAGCAGACAAGCGGGAGTCTTTCGTGCCGGTGATCAGTCAGGCCAGGGCGTTTCAAGCCGACGGTCGGGATGTGGTGATGTTCCAGCCCAATGAGCGCATTGCCGGGGCGAGCGTGTTCTATCTGCAGGCCTACTTGCCGATCCTGCAAACCGAAGCGCAGTTACGCAGTTTTCTCACGGCCAAGCCCGGCAACATTGCATTGCTGGACAACACCCGCCAACTGAGCGGGACGGTCACGGTGATCAAGGAGATGAAGATCGGTCGCCAGCCTTACTACTTCATCGAGCAGTAAGGCCAGCGCATAGAGGGATCAGTGCTTGGTGAGCTTGTCCAGGTAACCCATGGCAAAGGCCGAGACCACGAAGGTCATGTGGATGATCACGTACCACATCAGGTGCTGGGGATCGACGTTCTTGGCGTCCATGAAGATGCGCAGCAGGTGGATCGAGGAAATCGCCACGATGGACGCCGCCACTTTCATCTTCAGCGAGGAAGAGTCCATGGTGCCCAGCCAGTTGAGCTTTTCCTTGTTTTCATCGATATCCAGCTGCGACACGAAGTTCTCGTAGCCGGAAATCATCACCATCACCAGCAAGCCACCCACCAGCGCCATGTCGATCAACGACAGCAGCAGCAGGATCACTTCCGCTTCCAGCATGGAGAAAATGTTGGGAATCACGTGAATGATTTCCTGGAAGAATTTCAGCGCCAGGATCAATAAACCCAGGGACAGCCCCAGGTAGATCGGCGCCAGCAGCCAGCGTGAAGCGTACATAGTGTTTTCGATAAAGCGTTCCATGGGATCTCACACAGCTTGGCTAAAAATGGCGGCGAGTATACCAGCCGCTACAAGACACCTGTAAGCACGAGAAAACTGACCCAGGCGGCATCTGTAAGAGAATTTTTCTGCTAGTGTCGAGCCCATCAACTCGGCTCGATGACGTCGGACAGGAAAAAACTCAGATGATGGATGTGCGATCCCCTTTGGCCAGCATCGGCCTGTGCGCGGCATTGCTGCTGGCCAGCGGCTGCTCTCCCAGCGACGAGCAGAAACAGACGACCCTCGAAGAGAAAACCGCCACGTTCGAACAGTCCCTCGACAGCATCCAAGACCCCAAACTGCGCGACGCCATCGCTGACCTCGGCGGTTCGCTGTTATTGCTGGAACGGGCGCGAGTCAAGCTGGCCACCAAGCCCATCGAAGCCGAGTACGGCGAAGACAACCTCGCCTTGCTCAAGCACTACCCAACACCCCAGGCGCTGGTGGACACCTACATCAATGGCCTGTTCGTGCTGCGCAAGACCTCCCATTCCGATTACCTGACGGATCTGCAACCGGTCTTTCCATTCAGTTTCAGCATGCCCGACCAATTCCCCTTTCCCCATGGTCTGGAATGGCAGTCGGTCACCTTGAGCAACAACAAAGTCGTCCCCTTCCAGCCGGAATGGTCGGAAACCGACCCCGGCATTCAGTTAAGCCCCAGCAGCTCCAACCTGACCAACCCCGATGACCTGACGGTGACCTACCCCTTCATCGACGGCATCGAGACGGAAAATAAGAGCCAACCGCAGCCCGTCACGCTCAAAGGCGCGGTCGAAGTCATCGCGCCGGGCAAGGTGCTGACGTTCGACCTGTCGAAAAAGGACGTGGGCCACAAGCGCACCGAGGGCACTATCACGCTCAACTTGCTGCTGCTGGAGAAGAACTACGCGGAAATCGAGCTGACCAACAGCGCGCCGCTGGCACCGCAAGTCGGCGACGAATCGCCGAACCCTCTGCTGGTGCAAGCGCGGGACAGTACCGGCCAATTTCTCACACGCGCAGGCTCGATCAACGAAAGCGCTGCGCAAGTGGCGTTCTACGAGAAGCAACTGGCTGAGATGCAAAAGCAGAAGGCCTGGTCTGAAGGGTTCGAAAAACAGCTCACGGATGAACAGAAAGCCTTCGAACACAAACAGGGCAGTCATTACGCCAAGGTGTACTTCAACGGCCTGATCGATAACCTGCAGGTCAACGTGATGGACTTCTCGACGGCGTCCGTCACCCGCAAGGACCTTGAACTGCCAGTGCTGCGCTTCGACAAGAACAGCCTGGAAAAGACCGTACAAGCCTTGCCGATGCCGGTCACCGTGTACGACGACAGCGCTGCCAGTTGGCTCAAAGACGCAACCATGACGGAAGAGCAGCTGAAAAACAGCGTCAGCATCAGCCAGTCCGTCGAAGACGCCAGTGCCGCGCATGTGGTGTTCGACCACCCATTCACCTTCAACGACGACCTGGTGGGCGCCGAGCGCAATAGCAGCGAATCGCCAATTACCTTTTTTACGGCGGACGAAAAAGGCGAGCGCGGCGACCCCATCGAGCTGCCGGCCGAAGCGTTCGAACTGAACCCGGCCCGTGGCACCCTCACCTACGACCTCAACCTGTTCCCGGAAAACCCGGCGTTCGTGGTGGGCTCGATCCCGCTGTTTTTGGCGACTATCGAGAAAGGCGAGCTGGACGTGACCAAGTTGCCCAAGGGCTTGTCGCTCAAGGACAACGCGCTGGTCGTCGATCAGAAAGACTTCCCCGCCGACAGCTGGCGCTTCTACGCCAAGGACGCCAGTGGCCAGTACCTCAAGGAAATCCTGGGGGTCAGCCACCGTGCCGAGGAATACGGCACGGCGATGTTTGACGTGCATTATTTCTACGGCCGACCGACCGCACTGGAAAGCTACCAGCGTACCGACCTGAGCACCGTGCAATACGGCTTCGAGGTCAAGCTGGACAAACCCGACAGCAAATGACCGCCGCTACAGCGCAAGCGGTTCACGGTTGCCATTGAGTTGTCGCAGGTGGGCCTGCATGTGCAGGCACCAGATCTGCGGGTCGCCCGCCACCTCATAGCCGTGCAGGGTGAGGCTGTCCACGATCGATTCAAGGATGGTTTGCGCCGCAAAGGGCCCAGGAAACGGGCCTTGGGACTTGATGGTGGACGGCTGTTCACCGGACATTCCGGCGGCAAACAACAAGGTCCACATCCCGTTATCCCCCGCGAGAGGGCGAATGGAGCATTCGATACGGGTGACCAGGCCAAAGCACTGGCGGGTAAGGCAAAGGTTGCGCGGCATGGCGGCGACCCTCGGTAGATCGGTGTTCAGCCCGGCCTGGGGCGAGGCTGTTTCTATCCAGCGACTCCTGTGGATATCCCTAAAGCAGAGAATAGAAGAAAACCGCTACAAACCAAGGTTGTAGAGACCAACGGTGGTGGGTGCCTATGGTGAAGTCAGTTTATTGGCAACTTCACCCAATCTGTGGCGAGCAGTCCCTGTGGTGAGCGGGCTTGCCCGCTCACCACAAGAGCACGTCCATCACAGAGCCCCGTCAGCTCACAGGTTTGGCTTCAGCCAACGCCTGCTGTGCCAATTCCTTTTCCGCCTCCTTCAAGTCTTCCTCGCTGATCATCTCGGCAATCGCCCGCAAACGCTCAACCACCCGCGCATTCACCGTGCCTTCCGGGAATTGCCCCTCGGCGTCCGGCTCACCCGCGTCCTCGCCCACCAACAGGCTCAACGCCTCATCCGCCTGGCGCACCGCGTAGATATGGAATTGCCCGGCACGCACGGCCTGCAGCACCTTCTCATCAAGCATCAACGTGGCAACGTTGGCCTGGGGAATGATCGCCCCTTGCTCACCGGTCAAACCGCGCGCTTCGCAGAGGCGGAAGAAGCCTTCGATCTTCTCGTTGACCCCGCCCACCGCCTGCACTTCACCAAACTGGTTGATCGAACCGGTGATGGCAAAGCATTGCTTGAGCGGGGTTTTCGACAGCGCCGAGATCAAGGTGCACGCCTCGCCCAGGGATGCACTGTCGCCGTCCACATAACCGTAGGATTGCTCCAGCGCGATGCTCGCCGAAATCGCCAGCGGGAATTCCTGGGCATAGCGGCTGCCCAGGTACCCGGTCAGGATCATCACGCCTTTGGAGTGAATCGGCTGGCCAAGGTTGACCTCACGTTCAATGTCGACAATGCCGCTGCCGCCCGGGTACACCGTGGCGGAAATCCGCGCCGGCACACCGAAGGCCGAGTCACCGACTTCCAGCACCGTCAGCCCGTTGCACTTGCCCACGGCCGCACCGGCGGTGTCGATCAGGATCACCCCGGCGAGCATGTCGTCGAGAATCCGCGCCGACACACGCCCGGTGCGGGTGGCCTTGGCCTTGAGGGCGCGCTCGATATGCCCCGCGTCGGTCATCTCATCGCCCGCCAGGTGACGGATAAAGTCCGCCTCGCTGACCAGTTGGAACAAATCACCAATACGCGCCGACAAACGGCCCTGATGCTCCGCCAGCCGTGCGCTGTACGTCGCCAACCGCGCCACCGCGTCCGAGGTCAGCGGCGCCATGCCTTCTTCCGATGTACGGGTTTTGAGCAACTGGGCGAACTGCTCCAGGCTCTCGTCCACCATCGGGATGTCTTCGTCGAAATCCACCAGCACCCGGAACATCTCCTGGAAGTCCGGGTCGGCGTCCTGCAACGCGTAGTACAGCTGGCGCGAACCGATGATGATCACCTTGACCTGCAACGGGATCATCTGCGGGTTGAGGGTCACGGTGGCCAGGCGGCCCAACTCGCCCAGGGGCGATTCCATCTTCAGCTTGCGCGATTGCAGGGAGCGCTTGAGGGCGTCCCACACGAACGGCTCGCTGAGCATTTTTTCGGCTTCAAGAATCAGGAACCCGCCATTGGCACGGTGCAAGGCGCCCGGGCGCAGTTGGCGATACGTGGTGTAGAGCGCGCCCTGATCGGTGCTGTACTCGATACGGCCGAACAGGTTGTCGTAAGTCGGGTGCGGCTCAAACACCACCGGTGCGCCACCGTTGACCGGGTGCCCCACCACCAGGCTCGGGCAGTATTGCTCTTCGAGCAGCTTGCGGGCCTGGGCGTCGGTCTTGGCGTCGTCGACCAATTGCTCGACCACAGTTTTGAGCAGGTACACCTGCATGGCCTGCAGGTAACCGCAGACCGCTGCGTTCTCGGCGTATTTTTCCGACAGTGGCGCCAGCAAAGGTTGCAGGGCCAGGGTGATGGTTTCTTCGTTGAACTGACGCAGTTGGTTGTTGGACTCGCGCTTCCACTGCGGCAGGCTGGCCAACTCTTCGTTAAGGCGCTCTTCCAGCTCGGAAATATCCGTGTGGAAACGCTCGCGATCCACTTCCGGCAGCTGCGAAAACTCGGCTTCGTCCAGCGCCTTGCCGTCGAGCATCGGCGTGAACGCGATGTTGGTACTGTCGCGGTACAGTGCCACATCCTTTTCCAGGGCCAGACGCTCGATCACGTCCAGCGCCTTGTCGTAACGCTGGTTGAAGGCGCGGTCGATGGCGCTTTTGCGCTGTTGATAAGTCGGGTGTTCGAAGACCGCCGGGAAGGTGGCCACCAGGTTGTCGACCAAGCCATTGATATCGGCAATGAATGCCGCCGCCGCACCGCCTGGCAATTCCAGGGCACGGGGCTCGCGAGGCTCATCGAAATTATTCACATAGACCCAGTCCGCCGGGGTCTGCAGGCGTTTGCCTTCAGCTTTCAGGTAGCGTTTGACGAACGAAAAACGGCCGGTACCCGGCTCGCCCATGACAAATACGTTGTAACCGGGGCGTGGCATGGCCACACCGAACTGCAACGCTTCAACCGCGCGTTCCTGGCCAAGCACACCGCGAAAGGGCTCCAAATCATTGGTGGTCGAGAAGCTGAACTGTTCAGCGGAGAAAGGGCGAGTCAGCGCTTCGGGCGCTAGACGCAGGCTGGCAGCAACAGGATCAGGCATCGGGCTTCCTTACATCAGGCGGGGCAGATGACGGCATTCTGGCTCTCCGTTGCGCGCTCTGGCAAGGCGAGCCTGTGGGAAAGCGTAGACACGCAATGCGTCCTACAAAAAAATCGCGACATCTCTGATTGTTTTATAAAAACACACGGAACCCTTGGAACGTGCCTAAACTCCAAACTGCGCGGGTTGGACTAATAACCGATCCCGAGGGCGCTATGAAGTGCCTGAACCCTTGTCCATTGGTTTGCACACAAAGAGAACAAAGCTATGAAACGGATCCTTCTCGGTACTCTCTTCACCGTCGTCTCCCTCAATGCAATGGCAGAAGCACCAGGTGGCCCGAACTGCGGTTGGGGCAACATGTTGTTCGAAGGCCAGCGCGGTACTCCAGCTCACTTCCTGGCCTCTACCACCAACGGTACCTCGGGTAACGCCACCTTCGGCATGACCTCGGGCACCAACGGTTGCAGCACCAACAGCGCGCTGACATACGGCGGCAAGTCCTGGATTGCCATGAATGGCATGATGAACGAGCTGTCCGAAGACATGGCCAAGGGTAATGGCGAAGCACTGACCACCTACGCCGTGGTACTGGGCGTTGCGCCAGAAGATCGTGACCACTTCGCAGCCGTGGCTCACGAACACTTCCAGCAAATCTTCAGCAAGGCCGATGTAACCGCTGAAGACGTGCACAACAACACCCTGGCTGTACTGAAAGGCGATGCCCGTCTGGCGAAATACGCTACCCAGGCTTAAGCTCGACCTGCCCGCGCCTCTCCAGGCGCGGGTTTTATTTTTGGACCCGCCCCCCTTTGGGTCTCTCTAATTTCCGACTTAAGTTGCCCCTATGCTCAAACGCTTTGCCTGGATGGCACTCCTCGCCTGCGCCCCGCTGTACGCGGCACCGCACCTTGATGATCAACGTTTGCAGCAACTGGCCAACGATCCGTTCTGGCTTTCGCTGGGCCATTACGAAGCCGGAAAAATCAGTGGCTGGCGCAGTTATGTCAGTGAAAAGAAATTCTTCCTCGCACCCGATGGCGCCCACCACCCGGATGCCGAACTCAAGGCCACCGTTGAAGCACTCTATGCTCCGGCCAGCCTGGGCGAAAAACACGCCCAATGTGTCTACCCCGCACGGACCCGCTGGCTCAAGGATCAGTTGCACCTGACCGACCTGCCCGCCGTGGACTGCACCGAATTCAAGCAATGGTTCAAGGACGTTGCCCCCCATAGTGCGGTGATGATCTTCCCGGCGGCCTACCTCAACAGCCCGTCGTCGATGTTCGGCCACACCCTGCTGCGTATCGACCAGGCCGACGTGCAGAGCAACAAAACGGCGCTGCTCAGCTACGCGATCAACTTCGGCGCCTATATAGAAGGCTCGGACAACAGCATTCTCTACGCCTGGAAAGGCCTGATGGGCGGCTACCCCGGCCTGTTCGCGCTGGTGCCCTACCAGGAAAAACTCTCCGAGTACCGCAGTCTCGAAAACCGCGACCTGTGGGAATACCGGCTCAACCTCACCCAGGTCGAGACCGAGCGCATGGTCGAGCACGTGTGGGAGCTCAAGCAGATCCAGTTCGACTATTTCTTCTTCGACGAAAACTGCTCCTATCGCCTGCTGGAACTGCTGCAAGTGGCCCGCCCCGGCCTGCGCCTGACCGAGCAATTCCCGCTGACGGCCATTCCTACCGACACCGTCAAGGCAGTGAAGGACGCGGGACTGGTCGAGAAAATCGACTACAGGCCATCCCGCGAGCGCGAGTTGCTGGAACGCGCCAAGCCGCTGGACAGCGACGAACAGCAATGGGTGCTCAAGGTCAGCGATGACCAGCAACAATTGCAGGCGCCTGCTTTCAAGGCATTGCCCCGCGACCGCCAGGCCCTGATCATCGACGCCGCCTATCGCCTGGGCCGCTACCGCGCCAACGGCCTGGAACGCGACACTGCACGCTCCCAACGCAGTTTCGAATTGCTGCGCGCAATCAATCAGAACCCCGCGCCCGACCTGAAGATCACACCGCCCGGCCTGCCGGAAAACGGTCACGAATCGCGCACCTGGCAAGCCGGCATCGGCACCCGTGGCGACAAGGCCTTCGGTGAATACGGCCTGCGCATGGCCTATCACGACCTCAACGACAACGCCGAAGGCTTCCCCCTCGGCGCGCAGATCGAAATCCTGCAAATGAAACTGCGCCAGTACGAAGGCAACCACTGGCAATTGCAGCAACTGGACCTGGCCACCATCCGCTCCCTGACCCCGCGCAACGCCCTGCTGCAGCCGTGGTCATGGCAAGTCACTGGCGGCCTGGAGCGCGTGCCGGGCAAGCACGACGACGAAACGCTGGTCGCCCACGTCAACGGCGGCGCCGGCGGCACCTGGCAGCTGCGCGACGACATGCTCGGCTTCGCCCTCGGCACCGTGCGTGTGGAACACAACAACGACTTCAACGAAGCCATCTCCCCCGCGGCCGGCTTCAACACTGGCGTACTGTGGAAAAACCCGCTGGGCAATCTGAGCCTGGAGGCCAAGGGCGACTTCTTCACCAATGGTGAAGTGCGTCGCAGCATCAGCCTCAACCAACAGTGGGAATTGTCGCGCAACCTGGGCCTGCGCCTGAGTGCACAGCGCGAGTACAGCCACTTGTCGACACCGGTCAATGAAGTGATGCTCGAAGTAAAGTGGTATCACTACTGACCCAGCCTGGCGAAAATCAAAATGTGGGAGGGGGCTTGCCCCCGATGGCGGTGCATCAGCCAAATATTCAGTGACTGACACACCGCTATCGGG
>NZ_JADDUM010000084.1 GCF_015163715.1 Pseudomonas cyclaminis | reverse complement strand
AGGACACCAGTGTAATTGCCACCCGCCCACCCCCGCCTAAACTCCATCCAAGTTATTTCAACGGACAGAGGACTCACCATCATGGGCAAACGCCACCCCAATCTCCCCGCCTGGCAATGGCGTAACTACCCGCAAAATCATCAACACCCCACCAACCTGGCCTTGCACCTGATCGCCGTGCCACTGTTTATCGTCGGGTTTCTGTTGATCGTTTCCGGGGTGTTCAGCCTGAGTCTGGCCAGTTTCGCCATTGGCGTGGTGGGCATCCTGGCCGGCCTGGGTTTGCAGCATCATGGTCATAGCCTGGAAGCCCAAGCCAGCGAGCCTTTCAGTGATCGCAAAGATGCAGTGCAGCGCCTGGTGGTCGAGCAGTTCGTGACCTTTCCGCGCTTTGTGTTGAGCGGTGGCTGGTGGCGCGCCTGGCGGCAGCGCCATCGGCACTGATGCTTAGGCGAACACTACAACGGTCTGGCGGCTGATCGCGATCAACTCGCCGGAGGGGCTCCACAGTGCTGCGGCAGCGTGGCCGTAGCCGTCGCGGGCGTGTTCGATGTTGACGTAGTACTGGCACCAATCGAGGGTTGTCAGATCCTGCAATGGTTGGATGAACTCGATGGTCCAGGTCAGGGTGCTGCCCGGAGCCGGTTTTTTCAGGTGCGGGAGCAAGGCCGGTGGCCAGGCGTCGACCAGGGCGAGGATATGCGCTTCGGTCAGCGGCTCTTCTTTCACATCCCCACGCAGGCGAACCCAGCCGCCCATGTCGCGAGACTTATTGCCGGTAAATGGCAGGCCGCCGACGCTCCAGCGCATCGCCAGGTGCCGCATGAACTCAGGCGTGACGCCCTTGATGTAGGGCAACTCCTGGCACTCGTCCCAGTGTTTGAACACCGGTGGTGCTTCGCTTGCCACATCAATGACTGATTCACGGGAAGCGCCGAAACTGGCCTGTACCAGCGTCGCCACTTCACCGTTCTGCATGACACGGCCGAGCAATTGGCTGACCGCCTTGCCTTCGCGCAACACTTCGACTTGATAGCTGGCAGAGACGTCGGGCGCCACCGGGCCAACGAAGGTGATTGCCAACGAACGCAACGGTCGGTCCGCAGGCACCTGGGCGCGCAGGGCTTCGTACTGCAAAGCGGCCACCAGGCCGCCAAACGTCGCGCGACCTTGTGCCCATTCAGCAGGAATGGTGACATCCAGCGGGTGGCTACGGGCAGCGTCGAGCAAGTCACTAAAGCGCATGGCAACCTCAGGTCAAAGGAAACAGATTAGGGATCTTAACCATCGTGGGGATGAGGTACAGCGCCTATTCCGGCCAAAAGCCGGACCGATTCAGAAACAATCGGAGCTGAGCTTGTCCAGCACCCGATCCGCCTGCCCCTCGGCTTTGGCCATGGTTTTGTGCCATACCGCCACACAGGGTTGCAGATCCGCCTGGTGTTCAGCCTGGGCCAGCCACTGCCAGCAGTCGTGCCAATCGCCCAGGGCACCCTGGGCTTTCTTCAGGCGCGACATGGCGTTGGTGGGCAACTTGTCCAATTCGGGATAGGCCTCGGCGGCATAACGCACGCGCTTGATCAACAACCGCAGACGGTGGCGATCATGACCAGGATCCTTGAGGGCTTCACCGAGGGTATGCCATTGCTTGGCCAGGCGCTTCTCGATACGCGAGCGCAGGCCCTTGAGCAACTTCTGATGATGGGAGGCGCGCATAAAGCGTGGGAAGGCATCCAGAATCTGCAGCAAATGCGCCAATTCCGGACTTTGCGCTACCTGGCGATAAGCATCGGGCTGCAGACGCAGACGCCGATCCGCCGCGTCGTGATGACCCTGCTGGTGCAGATAGGCGGCCAGCACCTCACGATCACGCAGTGGGGTGGTCAATCGGCCGACAGTGCTGGCGGCCAGCTCAAGCTGTTCGACGCCCGGCAACCCGCGCAAGGGCCGCAGCAGGCTGCGCAGGCGCCGCACCGTGGTGCGCAAGTCATGCAGCGCTTCGTCGTCGGTGACGGCAGCGAGGCGAGCCTGGCAGCTCAGTAACCCTACTTCCAGGCCAATGACCTGAGCGACTAACTGATCGACCAACGCTGACATCCTGCCCTCACTTCTTGATGAAAAACCCTAATTGCTGCCCACGGCTCAACGCCCGGCGCGCGACTCACGAATATAGAACCGTGCCTTTTCAGCCTTGTTGGAGCAGCCTTCAAACGCTTCAAACTGCTGCTGAGTCTTGGCACCGGTCAACAGGGACAACGCCTTGGAATAGCTGACGGTACCGGCAAAGCCTTCGGCCTTGGCCAGGTCGAGTTCTTTCCAGGCAGCGTCCAATTGCGAACCGCAACTGTCGCGGTAAGCGGTTTTGCCGGCACAGCCGGCCAGGGCCAACAGAATCACAGGCACACACATCCAGGCTTTCATCGATGACACCTCAAAATAAAGAAAAACAGTCGTACGGTTGTAGACGTTACCTACAACAAAAAGTGCCTTGTCCTTAGCCTGAAATCGATAGTACCTATTGCCAGAGCATACCCGAGCCTAGTCGCTACTCTGGAAAAATATTACGCCGCTCAGCGAAGATTGAAGCCGCCCCCTCAATGGGTGCATTGTGGGTAACTGCCGATCAAAGGATATGGACCATGAAAAAACGTGTTGCCTTGGTGCTGGGCTCGGGCGGAGCCCGGGGCTACGCCCATATCGGAGTAATCGAAGAAATCGAACGACGCGGCTATGACATTGCCTGTATCGCCGGCTGTTCCATGGGCGCGGTGGTGGGTGGGATCTATGCCGCAGGCAAGCTGGACGAGTACCGAAACTGGATTGAAAGCCTTGATTACCTCGACGTGCTGCGCCTGGTGGACGTGAGTTTTCGCCTCGGTGCGATTCGTGGCGAGAAGGTCTTCGGCCAGATCCGCAAGATCGTCGGCGAGATCAATATCGAAGAGCTGCGCATCCCCTATACAGCCGTGGCCACCGACCTCACCAACCAGCAGGAAATCTGGTTCCAGGAAGGTTGCCTGCACCAGGCGATGCGCGCCTCGGCGGCAATTCCCAGCCTGTTCACCCCCGTGATGCAAGGCAACCGCATGCTGGTAGACGGCGGCCTGCTCAACCCGTTGCCCATCGTGCCGGTGGTGTCGAGCCATTGCGACTTGATCATCGCGGTCAACCTCAACGCCACCAACCAGAAGCACTACCACTTACCGGTGATCCAGCGCCCGCCGGCTTTCAAGAGCCGCTTCAACAGCCTGGCGAAATCACTGGGTTCGCACTTGCCGTTTCGCCGCAAGCAGGCCGAGCAGTTGATGAAGCTGGAGCAGGAGGCCTTGCAGGCCCAGGCGGCCGAGATCAACCCGTGGCTGGATTCGGCTGAACCCGAGTCCCAACAACCCGCCGCCGCACCGGAAAAACCCGGGGCACCGAAGTCCGCCACGGGATCGTTCATCATCGATAATGTGGGGCCAGCGTCGCTGCTGGACCTGATCAACCAGAGTTTCGAGGTGATGCAGACGTCATTGGCCCAGTACAAGATTGCAGGCTATCCGCCGGACGTGTTGATCAACGTGCCGAAGCGGGTATGCCGGTTTTTCGAGTTCTACAAGGCGCCGGAGTTGATCGCGTTGGGGCGGGAAATTGCCAGTGATACGTTGGATCGGTATGAGAGTGAGCAGCCCTGAGTCGTTCGCTGTTGCCGATGACGCCACGCGGGCAAGCCCGCGATGGCGATGGATCAGATAACCAGCCTCTTCTGGCTCAAGCCCCCAACAACCGATACCCCACCCCCGCCTCGGTCACGATAAAACGTGGCTGAGTCGGATCATCCGCCAGTTTCTGGCGCAGATGGCCTACCACAATCCTCAGGTAGTGACTGTCCTCGGTATGGGTCGGCCCCCAGATATCCTTGAGCAGTTGCTGCTGAGTGATCACCCGCCCTGGATGCCGTGCCAACTGCGCCAGCACGGCATATTCCTTGCGGGTCAGCGCCACTTCAGCGCCGTCCAGGAGTACCCGGCGATAGGCCAGGTCGACTGTCAGCGGGCCGAAACTCAAAGCAGCTTCCTGCGCTTCGCCTGCGGGTGCCTGGCGCAGCAGCGCGCGAACCCTGGCGAGAAATTCCTGGATACCAAAAGGCTTGGTCACATAGTCATTGGCGCCGCCGTCGAGGGCTTCGACCTTTTGCCCTTCGCTGGCACGCACCGACAACACCAATACCGGCACCGTCGACCACTCACGAAATTCACGCAGCACCTGCTGGCCGTCCATGTCCGGCAGGCCGAGGTCGAGGACCAGCAAGTCCGGCTTGCTCAATGCCGCCTGGGCCAGGCCTTCGTTACCGGTACCGGCCTCGATCACTTTGTAGCCCTGGGAGGCCAGGCTGATGCGCAAGAACTTGCGGATCTGCGGTTCGTCATCAATGACCAAAATCGTCGCGGTCTGGCTCATGGTGTCCCATCAAAATCCGTGGAGAAAAGAGGGTAGCTCACGACTCAGGCTCCAGGCCAGGCTGTGTCGGCAATGGCAAAAACAGGGTGATGCAGGTGCCGCGCCCTTCAATGCCATCGGCAACGCGGATATGCCCTCCGTGCGCACCGACCATGCCCTGGCAGATCGCCAAGCCGAGGCCGGTGCCCTGCCCGCCTCGATCACCGCGTGCGGCGGTGTAGAACATATCGAAAATTTTCGCACGCTCGTCTTCGGGAATACCCGGTCCCTCATCGGCCACCGCGAAAAACAGTTGGTTATCCAACACCCCGGCACTCAATTGCAAACGCCCCTGGGGAGGTGAAAAGCGCGCAGCGTTCTCCAGCACATTGACCAGCGCCTGCTCGATCAAGGCCGCATGCACATACAGCAATGGCAGCTCAGGCGGCACCTCGGTGCTCACCTGCAACGGCGCCAGCACCGCACGCAAACGGCCGAGGGCACTGCCGACGATATCGCCCGGCGACACCCAATCCCGCGCCAGCTTGAGCGCGCCATGGCCCAGGCGCGTCATGTCCAGCAGGTTCTGGATATAACGATCGAGGCGCTCGGCTTCATCGCGTGTGCCTTCCAGTAACTCGCGACGGTCCTCCAAGGGAATGGCTTCACCCAAGGCCAACAGGCTGTCGATACTGCCGCGCATGGACGTCAGCGGCGTACGCAGATCGTGGGACACCGACGCGAGCAAGGCACTGCGCAGCTGCTCGGTTTCGCCGTGCAGGCGTGCGGATTCAAGCTCCTGCGCCAACTGCGCACGGGCCAGGGCCTGGGCCAGCGGTTGGCTCAAAGCGGTGAGCAGGCGGCGGCGTTGACCACTCAACGCCTGGCCCGGTTTGGCACTGACACCCAGCAAGCCCAGCGGACCTTCCTCGCCCGACAATGGCCACCACCACCAACGCCCGAACGGCAAGGTGCCGGTGCCCATGCCAGCGGGCTGGTCATGTTGCCAAGCCCAGTCGGCCGCGGCGCGTTCGGCTTCGCTGAGGGTCAACGGGCCGCCGGTCTCGACCTTCCAGCCGCCCTGACCGTCGCGATTGACCAGGCACAGGTCCAGATCGCTCCAGCCTTCCAGGTGATGGGCCGCCGCGCTGACCACCGCCTGGCGATCGGTGGCGGCCGTGAGTTTACGTGACAGGTCGAGCAACTCGCTGGTTTCTTCCTGGGTGTCGCGCAATGCCTGCAGTTGTCGACGCTGGCGCGCCGCGAGGTTGCCTGTGAGCGCCGCCATCAACAGGAAGAACAGCAGGGTCAGCACATCTTCTTCGCGCTGGATGGAGAAGGAAAAATTCGGCGGAATAAACAGGAAGTCGTAGGTCAGAAATGACAACGCCGCGCACACCAGGGATGGTCCCAGGCTGCTGCGTACCGCCACCAGCAAGACGGCGGCAAGGAACACCAACGAGATATTCGGCAACGGCAACACACTGGACACCGCCCAGGCCACGCCCGCAGCCACCAGCGTTGCGACCACCGCCAAGGCGTAATCGAACCACACCAGCCCGCGTACTTGCGGCATACGCGGCGATGCAGGAATGTCGTCGCTGTCGAGCACGTTGATTTCCAAGCCCCGCGCATTGCGTAACAGACGCGCCGCCAAACCGCCCCCAAACAGGCGACGGCGCCAGCGCATCCGCGACTGCCGACCAACACCAGGCTGGCACGGCGTTCGGCGGCGTGCTGGATCAACGTCTTGGCCACCTCCCCCGCCCGGAGCAACACGACTTCGCCGCCAAGACGCTCGGCCAGTTGCTGGGCGTTTTGCAGGCGCAGACGCGACTGTTCATCCCGTGCTCGGCCGTTATCGATATGCACCAGGCTCCACGGCAAGTGCCGACGCTGTGCCACACGGCTGGCATGCCTTACCAGGCGTTCGGCCTGGGCATCACCGTCCACGCCCACCAGCAAACGACCGCGCACCGCCGGTGCGGCCTGACCGAGCTGGCGATAACCCTGGGCCAAGTCGTCGTCGACGTGGGCGGCGGCGGTCTGCATCGCCAGCTCGCGCAGGGCCATCAGGTTGGTCTGGGAGAAAAACGCATCGATGGCCGCTCGGGCCTGTTCCGGGACATAGACTTTGCCGTCGCGCAGACGCTCCAGCAGCTCGCGGGATGGCAGGTCGATCAGCAGCAGTTCGTCGGCCTCTTGCAGCACCCAGTCGGGCAGGGTTTCACGCACCTGCACGCCGGTAATGCCGCGCACTTGGTCATTAAGGCTTTCCAGGTGCTGGACGTTGACCGTGGTAAACACGTTGATGCCGGCGGCAAGCAGTTCCTGAATGTCCTGCCAGCGCTTTTCATGGCGGCTGCCGGGGGCGTTGCTGTGGGCCAGTTCGTCCACCAGCACCAGCTTGGGTTTGGCGGCGAGCAGGCCGTCGAGGTCCATTTCTTCGAGCATCACGCCGCGGTATTCGCTGCGCAGCAACGGTTGCTGTGGCAGGCCGCTGAGCAAGGCTTCGGTTTCGGCGCGACCATGGGTTTCCACCACGCCGGCGATCAACTTGACGCCCTGGCGCAGTTGGGTGTGGGCGGCCTGCAGCATGGCGTAGGTCTTGCCCACGCCCGGTGCGGCGCCGAGGAAGACTTTGAGCCGGCCACGGCCATTGCGGGGCAGATCGGCTAGCAGGGCATCGGCGCGGCCGGAGTCGCTCATGCGTGGGGGTTCCTTCAGGTATTTGTATAAAGTCTTTCAGGGCCCCATCGGGGGGCAAGCCCCCTCCCACATTTGGAATGCATTTCCCTGTGGGAGGGGGCTTGCCCCCGATGGCGGTCTCAATGCCTACAACTTTTCCAGGGCCATGTTCAGCGCCAGCACATTCACCACCGGCGGCCCCACCAACGGGCTTTCGATGTGCTCATCCAACAGCCGTTGCAAAGTCGACACCGGCACATTCCGTGCCGCCGCCACTCGCGCCAGTTGATAGGCAATCGCCTGAGGTGGCAAGTGTGGATCAAGACCGCTGCCAGAGGTAGTCAGCGAGGCCAAAGGCACCGGCCCCTGGCTTGGCACCAGCTGTTTATTCGCGTCATCGAATACACGGGTGGCCAACGCAGGGTTACTCGGGCCGAGGTTACTGGCGCTGCTCGACACGGTTGCAAAAGCACCCGCCGATGGGCGCGGGTGGAACCAGCTGTCACCGGTAAAATCCTGGGCGATCAGGCTGGAGCCGCGCACCTTGCCATCGGCGTCGCGCACCAGGCTGCCGTTGGCTTGGTCGGGGAAGGCCACTTGCGCCACGCCGGTGACCACCAGTGGGTAGGCCACGCCGGTGATCAGGGTCATGAGGACCAGCAGGCTCAGGGCCGGACGGATCATGTTAGTCATAGTCAAATCCTCAATAAATCGGCAAACCAAGGTAGCCAGTTCAAACCAGGTGCAGCGCGGTCAGCAGCATGTCGATGGCCTTGATGCCCACGAATGGCACCAGCAGCCCGCCCACGCCATAGATCAACAGGTTGCGTCGCAGCAGCGCCGCCGCACTCGCCGCCTGTACGCGCACACCGCGCAGCGCCAACGGGATCAACACCACAATGATCAGTGCGTTGAACACGATGGCCGAGAGGATCGCGCTCTGCGGGCTTTGCAAGTGCATCACGTTGAGCACGCCCAACTGCGGGTAGATCGAGGCAAATAGCGCCGGCAGAATCGCGAAGTATTTGGCCACGTCGTTGGCGATGGAAAAGGTCGTCAACGCGCCACGGGTCACCAGCAATTCCTTGCCGATCTGCACCACGTCCAGCAGCTTGGTGGGGTCGCTGTCGAGGTCGACCATGTTGGCGGCTTCACGGGCGGCCTGGGTGCCGTCGTTCATGGCCATGCCCACGTCGGCCTGGGCCAGCGCCGGGGCATCGTTGGCACCGTCGCCGCACATGGCCACCAGGCGACCGTCGTTCTGCTCATGACGAATACGTGCGAGTTTTTTCTCTGGCGTGGCTTCGGCCAGCACGTCATCCACCCCGGCCTCGGCGGCAATCGCGGCAGCGGTCAACGGGTTGTCGCCCGTGACCATCACGGTGCGGATGCCCAGTTTGCGCAGCTCGGCGAAACGTTCGCGGATGCCGGGCTTGACCACGTCCTTCAAGTGAATCGCACCGAGCAACTTGCCATCGGCACATACCAGCAACGGGGTGCCGCCGCTTTGGGCGATCTTGTCGATTTCCCGCGACAACGCGGGGGCAAGGTCAAGGCGTGCTGGCCGATAAATGCCAGCAGCGAATCCACTGCGCCTTTGCGGTAGACCCGGCCTTGGCAGTCAACGCCAGATAGGCGGGTTTCGGCGCTGAACGGCACGGCGGTCAACTCATCCGGCGCAGGCTCGGCCTGAGGGTGCAAGGCGCGCAGGTATTCAACGATGGATTTGCCTTCCGCCGTGTCGTCCGCCAGGGACGCAAACAGCGCGCCTTCGGCCACCTCGCGGCCGCTGACGCCAGGCGCCGCGACCACCGCTGCACAGCGGCGATTACCAAAGGTGATGGTGCCGGTCTTGTCCAGCAGCAACACATGCACGTCGCCTGCTGCTTCCACGGCACGGCCGGACTTGGCGATCACATTGAGGCGTACCAGACGGTCCATGCCGGCGATGCCGATGGCCGACAACAGGCCGCCAATGGTCGTAGGAATCAGCGTCACCAGCAGTGCGACCAGAAACACCAACGGCAAGCTGCCATTGGCGAAGTGGGCGAACGGCTGCAGCGTCACGACCACCAACAGGAAGATCAGCGTCAGGCCGATCAGCAGGATATCCAGCGCGACTTCATTGGGGGTCTTCTGGCGCTTGGCGCCTTCCACCAATGCGATCATGCGGTCCAGGGTCGACTCGCCGGGGTTGGCGGTGATGCGGATCAGCAGCCAGTCCGAGACCAGTCGGGTGTTGCCGGTGACGGCCGAACGGTCGCCGCCGGACTCGCGGATCACCGGAGCGGATTCGCCAGTGATCGCCGCTTCGTTCACCGCCGCGATGCCTTCGATCACCTCGCCGTCACCGGGGATCATCTCCCCGGCGGCAACGCGCACCACATCGCCTTTGCGCAGGCTGGTGGCGGGCACGACCTTGAAGCTGCCATCGGCTTCCTTGCGTCGTGCGCTGAGGCCTTCACTGCCGGCCTTGAGGCTGTCGGCGCGGGCCTTGCCGCGCCCTTCGGCCAAGGCTTCGGCGAAGTTGGCAAACAGCACGGTGAACCACAGCCACACGGCGATCTGCACGGCAACGAAAGTCGGCACGGTGGTGTCAGGCACGAAGCACAGCACCGTGGTGAGGATCGCAGTCAATTCGACCACCAGCATCACTGGCGAGCGCTTCAGCTGGCGCGGGTCGAGCTTGACGAACGCCTGGACCAGCGCCGGGCGCCACAGAGCAGAGATGGCGGTTTTGACAGGCTCCTGGGGTTTGACCGGGGCCGCGTTTTTTGCAGGCATATTCATGTTCATATCCCTTCTCAGAAGCCCATGCTCAAGTGTTCGGCGATAGGACCCAGCGCCAGCGTCGGCAGGAAAGTCAGGCCCCCTACCAGCAAGATGGTGACGGTCAACAGGGTCACGAACAGCGGGCCGTGGGTGGGAAAGCTGTTCTGGCCAATCGGTGCGCTCTTTTTCATCGCCAGGCTGCCGGCCAGGGCCAGAACCGGGAGGATGTAGCCAAAGCGGCCGATCAGCATGCCCAGGCCGAGCATCAGGTTATGGAACGGCGTGTTGGCGCTGAAGCCGGCAAACGCCGAGCCGTTGTTGGCGCTGGCCGAGGTGTAGGCGTAGAGCAACTGGCTGAAGCCATGGGGCCCCGGGTTGCTGATGGCGCCGGCCGGACCTGGCAAGCTGGCGGCAATGGCACCGAGCACGAGCACGCCCACCGGCATCACCAGCAAGGTCACGACGAGCAGTTGCACTTCCTTGGCCTGTAGCTTTTTGCCGAGGTATTCCGGGGTGCGACCAATCATCAAGCCGGCGAGGAACACCGCGATCAACACGTTGAGCAACATGCCGTACATGCCGGCGCCAACCCCGCCGAAGATCACTTCACCGACCATCATGTTGACCAGCGCCACCATCCCGCTGAGGGGGCTGAGGCTGTCTTGCATGCCGTTGACCGAACCGTTGGATGCTGCGGTGGTAGTCACCGACCACAGCACCGTGCCGGTGGTACCAAAGCGCGTCTCCTTGCCTTCCAGCGGTGCGGTCTGCTCCACGGCCGGGTTATTCAGGGTCGGATTGGGCTGGTACTCGGACCACAGTGACGTCGCGCCGCCGATCAGGAACAGCGCCAGCATGCAGCCGAGGATTGCACGGCTCTGGCGCAGGTCTTTGACGTAGTGACCGAAGGTGAAGACCAGCGCCACCGGGATCAGGATGATGGACGCCACCTCAAACAGGTTGGCCCAGGCGGTCGGGTCTTCGAACGGATGCGCCGAGTTGACACCAAAGAAGCCACCACCGTTGGTGCCCAGTTGCTTGATCGCAATCTGACTGGCCGCCGGGCCGAGGGGGATGACCTGATCCACGCCTTGCAGCGTCACGGCATCGACGTAATGGGCGAAAGTCTGTGGTACGCCCTGCCACACCAGGAACAACGCCAGCACCAGGCACAGCGGCAACAGGCCGTAGAGGGTAGCGCGGGTCATATCAACCCAGAAGTTACCCAATGTCTGGGCGGACTTGCGACCGATCCCACGGCACAAAGCGACCAGCACTGCCAGACCGGTCGCCGCACTGACGAAGTTCTGCACGGTCAGGCCGGCCATCTGGCTGAGGTAGCTCAGTGACGCCTCGCCGCTATAGGACTGCCAGTTGGTGTTGGTCATGAAACTGACCGCGGTGTTGAAGGCCAGCGTCCACTCCTGCCCCGGCAATTTCTGCGGGTTGAGTGGGAGATAGTCCTGGAACACCAGGATCGCGAAAAGCAGCAGGAAACCCGCAAGGTTGAATGCGAGCAAGGCCAGCATGTATTTCTGCCAGCTCTGCTCCTGCTGCGCGTCGACACCCGACAGGCGATAACAGGCTTTTTCGACCGGCCCCAGTACCGGAGTCAGCCACGTGCGCTGGCCCTCCATCACCTTGTAGTAGAACCGCCCCAGGAAGGGGGCCGGCACCAGTACCACGGCAAAGAAGGCAATGATCAGCCAATAGTCATAACTGTGCATGGCCAGCTCCTAGTTCCGATCCGCGCGTAGCAGCGCAACCAGCAGATAAATGAACAGCGCCACGGCCAATAGCAGTGACACCCCGTCCAGAACGCTCATGGAAGTCTCTCCGTTCAGCGGCGAGTGCCGCGTGTGGGGCAATTGTCCGCAGGAGTGGTGTAAAGGAACGAGAGCGAGGGTGCGGGCGGGGCGTAAAGACGGCGTAAAGAGTGGGTTTATGCGGGGATTACAGAAGGACTTGCGGTGGCTGGGAGGGCCTCATCGGGGGCAAGCCCCCTCCCACACTTGGCCCTGCGTATACCGGTCAAAATGTGGGAGGGGTTTGCTCCCGATAGCGCCGGCACAGTCACCACCGCACTTATCTGGTGCAACGAGGGAAAGTTTCAAACGCCAAACCATCCCCCAGACGACAGTTGCGCGCCTTTACGACAATGATTCTCAGGCTGGCATGGCCGCTGCAACACCTTGAATCATTCCAAACCGTTCAGGGAGCAACACAATGAACACACAACTCAAACCCACCCTAGGCACCCTGCATTTATGGGGCATTGCCGTCGGGCTGGTGATCTCCGGGGAATACTTCGGCTGGAGCTATGGCTGGGGCGTGGCCGGGACCTTGGGCTTTCTGGTGACCTCGTTGATGGTCGCCGCGATGTACACCTGCTTTATCTTCAGCTTCACCGAGCTGACCACCGCGATTCCCCATGCTGGCGGGCCATTTGCCTACAGCCGTCGGGCGTTTGGAGAGAAAGGCGGTTTGATCGCCGGCCTTGCCACACTGATCGAATTTGTCTTCGCACCACCTGCCATTGCCTTGGCCATCGGCGCTTATCTGAATGTGCAGTTTCCAGCGCTGGACCCGAAACATGCGGCCGTCGGTGCGTACATCGTGTTCATGGGCTTGAACATCCTTGGCGTGAAGCTCGCCGCGACCTTTGAACTGGTGGTGTGCGTGCTCGCTGTCGCCGAGTTGCTGGTGTTTATGGGCGTGGTTGCGCCGGCCTTCAGCTTCAGTAACTTCGCCCTGAACGGCTGGGCCGGTTCCGACACGTTTGGCGCCCCGGCAATTGCGGGCATGTTTGCCGCGATTCCCTTCGCCATCTGGTTCTTCCTCGCCATCGAAGGCGCAGCCATGGCGGCTGAAGAAGCGAAAGATCCGAAGCGCACGATTCCAAAGGCCTACATCAGCGGCATCCTGACCCTGGTGATCCTGGCCATGGGCGTGATGTTCTTCGCGGGTGGCGTGGGCGATTGGCGCACCCTTTCGAACATCAACGACCCGTTGCCACAGGCCATGAAAACCGTGGTCGGCGAAAGCTCCGGCTGGTTGCACATGCTGGTGTGGATCGGCCTGTTCGGTCTGGTGGCGAGCTTCCACGGCATTATCCTGGGCTACTCGCGCCAGTTCTTCGCCTTGGCCCGCGCCGGCTACCTGCCGTCATTCCTCGCCAAACTGTCGCGTTTTCAAACACCGCACCGAGCCATCATCGCCGGCGGCGTGGTCGGCATCGCCGCTATCTACAGCGACGGCCTGATCAACCTCGGCGGCATGACCCTCACTGCAGCGATGATCACCATGGCCGTGTTCGGCGCGATCGTCATGTACATCATGAGCATGCTCAGCCTGTTCAAATTGCGTAAGACCGAACCGCTGCTGGAACGCACCTTCCGCGCGCCGGGTTATCCGATCGTGCCAGGCATTGCGTTGGTATTGGCGCTGGTGTGCCTGGTGGCCATGGCGTGGTTCAACACGCTGATCGGGTTGATCTTCCTGGGCTTTATGGCAGTGGGTTTCATCTACTTCCAACTGACCGCGCAAGACCGTGCCGATGCGCCGGCAGATGCAATGTTGACCGGGCTCTAAGCTTTACGAGGCAGAACGGGCCTACACTGAACTACTCAGAAAGCCCGTTACTCAAAGCAGTTATTAACGTGGGAAAATTCTCCCACGTTAATCTGCCTCAAGGAGAGCCTTATGCCGTGGTATGCGTGGTTGATTATGGTGGTCGCGATCGGGTCGATCGTCGGGGGGCTGATGATGCTGCGAGACAGCGCCAACAAGGTGGAACTCACCGACGAGCAACGCAAACGCGTGGCCGAACGCAACGCCCAGGCGGATGCCAAGGATTCGCAGGATCGCTGATCCTTGGGTTACTCCCAAGCAGCCTTGGCAATCTGCAACCCGTGCTGCCCCTTGTAGGCAGCACGCTCTGGCTGGCTCCAGCCACTCAGTAACTCATCCTCCAACTGATAGATCTCGACGCCCAGCGGACGGCACACCGTCAGTGGATCCTGCGCATCCGGGCCCCACATCGGCAGTGACAGATCCCCACCCGGGCAGGTAGACAGTGCACACAGCAAATCAATTTCGGCAAAAAACTCCAGGTAATCGCCCTTCTGCGCAGGACACGCCTTCATGAAATACATGTCGTCGTGATTAAGACCGGTGCACTGGAAAATATTCAGCACGTCATGCACGTCGAATTCCGTCAGACCGTGGGGCAACACCGCACGCGTCAGGTTCGAGTGGCAGTGGTGATGGAAATCCTCGCTCGTCAGCATGCGGTTCACATAGGGATCGCAACGCGTGCCAAGCAAGTCATGCAAGCGTCCGCCGTGCTCGTCGATACCGTAACCGGCCAGGCTGTCATCAGTGATCGTAACCAAAGGCCGCAAAAACGGCAGATTCGACCACAAGCGGTCATGGGTACTGACATGAGCGCCCTGCAATTGACGGGTGCGCGCCGCCCAAAGACGTTCGCGAGGGTCATTGGCATTCCATACGTTAAAATCGCCCACCTGCGGCCCCACCGGCGTGGTGACACGAAACACATGCCCGGCCGGCACCTTCCACGCCCTGCCCGTGCGAATCGGCACTTCAAACTGTTCGATCAACGTGCGCTGATCCGCCCGGTCACGAATGCGCTCGTAAAACGCCGTATCGACCTGCAACGCCGAGCCTTTGCTGACCTGATAAGCGGCCGGATAGTCTTTATACATGGTGCAGATCCTCAATCAGGGGTGGGTAAAGAGAGCCAACGACAGGCGTTCGGAATCCTCCAGGTAAAGGCTCATCGCCTCCCCGGCCGCCGGTTTATTCGCCTGGACCAGTAACGTGTAAATCTCGCGGTCACGTTCCAGCCAGGGCGACTGGAATCGCTGCTCATCGAGCGCCGCGCAAAACACCAGGCGTAATTGGGCGATGACCTGGGCGAAAAACTCATCGAACAACGGGCTGCGCATCAACCCGACGATGTGCTGATGGAACAACAAACTGTGGGTGGCCACGGCGCGCCAGTCTTCGCGCTCACGGGCCAGGGTGGTGGCGTCGATAGCGTTTTGCATGCGTCCGGATTGATCATCCGTCAACGCTCTGCTGTCGGCGATGGCCTGTAATTCGAGGGTGCGGCGCACGACAAACAGGTCGCGAACCTCGTCCCGCTGCAGTCGCCGGACCATCACACCCTTGTTGCGCACATAACGGGTCAGCCCTTCCTGACCCAAACGGTGCAGGGCTTCGCGAATGGTGTTGCGCGACGCACTGTAAGCCCGGACCAGATCCACCTCGACCAAAGCCATACCTGGCAATAACCGCCCGCCGATAATGTCGGCGCGCAGCTCCAGGGCAATCTGGTCGGCTAAAGACAAACTGGGAGTCATCATTGCCTCACGATTGTTGAACAATCTTTCGGGTAGAGGTAATCACTTTTCATGCCAACACCTGATCTTCGCCAAACGTGTAAAAAAGTTCAGGTTGGTTAAAATGCCAGCCTGTCACCGAGGCCGCCCTATGCGTTATTCACAAGACCACAAAGCCCAGACCCACCAACGCATCATCAAGGAAGCATCAGCCCGCTTTCGCCGTGACGGCATCGACGCCACCGGCCTGCAGCCGCTGATGAAAGCGCTGAACCTGACCCATGGAGGCTTCTACGCGCACTTCAAGTCCAAGAACGAGTTGGTGGAAATAGCGCTACAGGCTGCAGCGTCCGACCTTGATGCCCATTGCGACATGCTGTTCAGCCAGGAACGGCCGCTGGACGCGTTTATCGACAGCTACCTGTCGGAATGGCACCTGACCTCACCGGACCAGGGCTGCCCATTACCAACGATGTCTTCCGAACTGGGCTTGAGAGGCCAACCCAGTGCAACCACCGACCACGTGCTCGACGCAAGGCTCAAGCAAATTGAAACGGCGCTGGGCGAGGGACGTTGCGACGCGGAAAGTCTGGTGATGATGTCGACACTGGTAGGCGCATTGGTCCTGGCCAGAAGCGTCGAAGATCCACAATTGGCAAGGCGGATCATGGACGTGGTACGGGAGAACCTGAAAACGCAAAATCCGCAGGAGAAAGAGGCCGATCAATGACCGGCCTCCTGGATGCTTAGTTGATCACCAACCTGTCGCGGTTCTTCTCCAGCAACGCCTTGCCGATACCCTTCACTTCCAACAACTCATCCACCGCCGTGAACGGACCATTGCTTTCGCGGTAGGCGATAATCGCCTTGGCTTTGGCTGCCCCAATGCCGAACAGGTCCCGACGCAGGGTCTCTGCGTCGGCGGCGTTCAGGTTGACCTTGGCAGACTGCTCGACCTGGATCATCTGCGCGGTGATAGGGGTTGGGGCTTCTGGCTTGATGGACGGCGCGGCGGTGGTGGCGACGGAGAGGGTTGTGAGGACGGCGAAGATCAGCGAAGAAATGTAGGTGTTCTGCATGGGTGACGCTCCTTGACATCGTTGAGGGAAAAGCAGCTTTTCCGAAGCTGCTTTTCAAACTTAGGTGATGTTGGGGATTCGTCAAAAATGCTTGCGTAACAGAGTGTTAAATCACGGTTCCAAGCGACGTTGCTGGTAGATCCAGTCGACGATCTCTCCGTCAGGGGAGTAGCCGCTTACAGTGTCGCGCAGGAGTTGGCGGACGCGGGTGTAGTCATCTTGTTCCACCGCGGCCAGCAGTTCCGTCAGCTTGTCTTTGAGCACATCCCAGGATAAATGATCTTCGTTGGCGCTCATGATCATGGGGTGTCGTGTAGCGACAACGTTGTCGCCGATCAGTAACTCTTCGTAAAGCTTTTCGCCGGGGCGTAGGCCGGTGAATTCGATGGCGATGTCGCCCTGGGGATTTCTATCGGAGCGCACGCTCAAGCCCGAGAGATGAATCATCCTTTCAGCCAATTCTACGATTTTCACCGGCTCACCCATATCCAAGACGAATACATCGCCGCCCTGGCCCATTGAGCCCGCCTGAATCACCAACTGTGCGGCTTCGGGAATGGTCATGAAGTAGCGGGTGATTTTCGGATGAGTCACCGTGATAGGCCCACCCGACTTGATTTGCTTGTGAAACAACGGGATAACCGAACCGGAAGAGCCCAGTACATTACCGAACCGGACCATGGTGAACCTGGTTTTATTGACGCGGGAAATGTTCGTTTTATCATCAAACAGCACAGGCGCCAGCTCCCGGCTCAGCGCTTGAAGGGTCAACTCGGCAAGGCGCTTGGTACTGCCCATGACATTGGTGGGACGTACAGCCTTGTCGGTCGAAATGAGCACGAAGTTGGAAACGCCGGCTTGGAGAGCAGCCTGTGCGGTATTGAGTGTGCCGATCACGTTGTTCAATACGCCTTCGGCGATATTGTGTTCGACCATCGGCACATGCTTATAGGCAGCCGCGTGATACACAGTGTCTACCCGCCAGGTTTTCATGACATCCAGCAGTTTATTCGGGTTACGTACCGATCCAAGGATAGGGAGCAGTCGAACCGATAGCGACTCACGGGCGATGCGCTGTTCAAGCTCAGACATAATGCTGTAAAGATTGAACTCACTGTGTTCAAACAGTAACAACGTCGTCGGATTCAACGTCAATATCTGGCGGCATAATTCAGCCCCTATCGAACCTCCGGCCCCCGTCACCAGAACGCTTCGTCGCATGATGCAATGTTCTAGCAGTTCGGATTGCGCGGGAACGGTATCGCGCCCCAGCAAATCAGCGATATCAACTTCTTGGATGTCATCTACCTTGACCCGCCCGCTGGCAAGGTCCATAAACCCCGGCACGCTACGTACATGCAAGGGAAAACCTTCCAGAAACCCCAGGATTTCGCGTCGACGGCCTCTGTTGGAAGACGGTATGGCCAGAAGGATTTCCTGTGCACCAGTGGCTTCGATCATCCGCTGGATATGTTTGGGCTTATAAACCTGCAACCCTGAAATGACCCGATCAGAAATGCCATCGTCATCATCGATAAACGCAACCGGGCGCATGACACGGCCCATGCGCAAAGCAGCGACCAGTTGGTTACCTGCGGCGCCTGCGCCATAAATTGCAACTCTCGGCAAACCATCTTCCCGACTGGTAAACGGCACATGCTGCGCCGCCGTGAACCAATCGCCGAGGAAGTACTGGCGCATGGCCAGGCGCAATCCACCGACCATTATCACGCTTAGCCACCAATAGTTGAAAATAATCGAACGAGGTACGACGGCCTGATGATTGCTATACAGGTAAACCACAACCCCCAGCATCAGCGAGGAAAGGCTGACCGCCTTGATTATCACGATCAACGCATCGTTACCAAAATAACGCATCACGGCGCGGTACATGCCGAAACGCACAAAAAGCGGAATAGCCACCACTGGCGCACTCAAAAATAGCCAGAAGTGTTGCGCCACAGGGTTAATCATGTCGTCCACCCCTAGGCGAACGACAAACGCCATCCACAATGCCAGCCAGACCAGGAGAACGTCTGTGATGACTTGCAGAAAGCGCTTCCTTCGCCGAGGAAGGCCCAGTAGCCATGACCGGATGGTACCCATAAACCCTTCAAACACCTGTGCCGCTCCTTTACACCTGCGGTTAAACGCACACTGCTTCTATAACCCGTTTACTGCAAAAACAACATCACGTTTCCAGTTCGCCAGCGCGGTACTTGATGGCTAAAACGAGCAAGGGCGTATAAGCGATAACCAACCCCAGCAGGCCATTCAAGCCCAAAACACCGACGCCTATTGCGATGGGGGTCAACCACAGCACATTGATCGCCAAGATCGAAAGCGTCACAGGCAAGTGACTGCCCACTTTACGAGACGCGAACTGGTAGGCGTGGCTGCGATGGGCTTCGTAGACTTTGTCCCCCCGCACCAATCGCCGGATCAACGTCAATGTTGCATCGACAATAAACGTACCCAAGAGAATCAACCAGACCCACAGCAAGTTGGCATTCTCCCAGGCCGCAGCCAGTGACAGCACACCAAGGGCGAACCCGAGAAAACCACTGCCGGCATCGCCCATGAATATTCTTGCCGCCGGAAAATTCCAATAGAGGAAACCCAGCACTGCCATGCTTAACAACAGTGGCACCCAGATAGCCGCCTCATACCCGCCCAGCCAATAGACCATGCAGGCCCCGAGGCATACGCAAACCGCCTCGACACTGGCCAGCCCATCGATGCCGTCCATGAAGTTGTAAAGGTTGAGTGCCCATACCAGGTAAAAAACAGCGGCAACATGACCCAGCCAACCGAGGTCGAAGGTCATGCCCGGCAAGCTCACAGCGGGTAAACCGCCGACCCAGAAGAGTGCCCATGAGGCGGCACTGAAGTGTCCCAATAAACGCCAACGGGCGGCAATGTGACCATGATCGTCGAGAAACCCCAGCACCGCGACCGCTGCACCGCCCCCCATGAGTGCCCAGGTGAGGGAGGGAGAAACCACCCCACTCACGAACAACAGGGGCAGTGCTACGAGAAAACTCACGACAATCGCGACACCGCCACCCCTGGGCGTAGGCACTGAGTGAGAGCTGCGCGCGTTGGGTACGTCAATCAGGCTTCGAGACAGTGCATAACCGCGCAATAACCAAGTCAATACACCTGCAAGGACGGCGACAATCGGCACGAGCCAAAGTAAGTGGTTCATCAACGGCTCCCTATCCGGTTCATATTCACACACGCCACTACTTCAAATTCCCCTGAAAACGCTCTGCGGTCTTACGTAAAGCGGTCGTCACAGATGTAGGTGGCGTCCATCCCAGGAGCTCACGCGTTTTTTTGATATCAACCTGTAGAGAGCCACACAGGCGCTGCCCCATTCCTTTGCGTCCGATTAGGAACATGCCCCAACGCAGCAGGGCCGCGGGAACAGGAATCAGCCGCGCAGGCTTGCCCAATGCCACCCCAATACGGGTCAACAACTCCGTGGTCGACATATCTTCACCGTCACTCACCAGAAACACCTGGTTGGCCGCTGCGGGGTGCTGAAGGCACGTCACGATCAGGTCCACCAGGTTATCCAGCGCCACTAGGCTGCGCTGACTGTGGACAGCCCCCAGCGGCAAGGCAATGCCTTTGTTCAGCCATACCATCATGCTGCGAAAGTTCGCCTTGACGTCCGGGCCATACACGAGGACGGGACGAATAATAACGACCTCCATGCCGGTCCGCTGCGCGAGTAACTGAAGTTGCTGCTCAGCCTCCATCTTGGAGACGCCGTATGGGCTCGCCGGGGCGGGTGGATCATCTGCCGTGTACGCTTCCCCTGGCCGGGTACCCTCGCCATTGACTTTGATCGAACTGATAAAAATAAAACGTTTGACCCCCAACCGCGCGGCTTGCTCGGCCAACCTCAACGTGCCGTCCACATTGACCCGGCGATAGGCCGAATACGGATCGCACGATGCATCGGACATCACGTGAACACGGGCCGCACAGTGAACCAACACATCAACATCCGTGAGAGGCAGGTCCTCCGAGGCAAGGTAGTCTTCACCCACCCGCACCCTGGTAGCACCTAAAGGCAACACCACGTCGTCACGACGTACGAGTGCAAGCACATGACAATCAGCATTCGACGCGAGACGCTCTACAAGCGCAGCCCCGACAAAGCCACTTGCTCCGGTCACGAAGAATGTTTTCTTATGACTCAATCCGCATTCTCCAACCGCCTAAACACTTCAACATGTTGCTCCACAATTTTTTCTACACACGACTGCACGACTCACTGTCGCTCGCGATGAAGGGAGCAACCAGCAAGAGCCAGGTGAAACGCCCAATAAGTTTGAACATGCTCAGGTGCTCGCGTCGCCAGTCTTCAAACGCCGACCAAACTACGCGGCCACAACGCCCAAAACCCCGCCCTCAGCAGCGTTCGCAGCGAACGCCCGACTTTGCGCGCCCCCGTCATCACTTCGCAAGGAGCGTAGAGTACCACTTGAAGCGCTGACTCCGCAGGCTCCGAGCATGCCTGGACGTGTTTCGAAGCGCTGAGCATCGAGCATACGTCGATCAATATGATATTGAGCGCTACAGGCAATGGGCGGACATGGCATTGATGCCAGTCACAGGTTTGAAAGTCGACGCCAAAGCCTGCATCGCAGGTTCTGCGCGAGCGCGCTGGCTTGCCGTCGAACGCAGCGATCACCGCAGTAAACGGCAAGCCCCAAAAAATCCTCTTGACCCTGGAGTTCGGCAGCCGCCGCGCCACGTAAATGGCCCTTTTTTATATGTGAATTCAAGAGTCTATGTTAGTCTCCGCGCCTGCCAACTCTGCTGTAGCACTCGTGCCCTATGGGTCTCTACCCTCACCCACCAGTTGATTGAGCGGGTTTCAAAGGCGCTTTTAGGAGAGGTTTCCCATGACGGCAGCAATGTTGGCGAATGGCTTGGGTACACGCCCTCCCGAGAGCCGCCACGTTCTCGTCCCCTGCGTCACGTCAGCACACCTTTTTCTATAATGAAATCCATGATTTTATTACTTGCCCTGGTTAGGGTCATGCCGTCAAAGAGTACGTTGCCCACTCAATCGAAACCCTATTTCGATTTCATTGATCCCCCGCATGGAACCTGCCTATTGAGCGAGCATGTTGAGGACCGCGGCGAATGAGTGGCCTATTTAAAAATATTTCTGCCAACTTTGTAGGGCAAGGCTGGATCGCCCTGATGGGGATCTGCTTTGTTCCACTCTACCTTAAGTTCATTGGTGTAGAAGGTTACGGGCTGGTTGGATTTTTTATCATTCTTTCGTCAGCCATGACGATGTTTGACGGCGGTTTTGGCGCCGTGGCATCGCGAGAGGCGTCCACTTATGAAGCCGCCTCTGCAGCCCAAAAACAAAAGATAGTACTGACCATTAAAAGCGTGGAATGTATCTTCTGGGCTGTCGCAGTCGCGCTCGGCACATGCGTCACACTGCTGGCCCCGCTGATTGCTGACCACTGGCTCACCGTCAATGCGGACAACATTGAATCGGCCACGCGCTCGCTGAGAATAATGGGGATTGCACTGCTGTTACAGTTCCCTATCGGGCTTTACTATGGCGGCCTCATCGGCCTTCAAAAACACGTCACGCTAAACTCGATAAGTTCGTTATTCGCCACGACGCGTGCCGCCGGCGCGGCCTTGGTTTTATGGATTGTTTCACCCACCGTGGAGTGGTTTCTGTTATGGCAGGGCATCAATAGCCTCGCCACCGTTCTGGTATTGCGTAGAAAACTAATCAGTGAACTTCCAGAATGGCGAGAAGTGGGCGTGTTTTCCACGGACATCATTAAACGCCTCGGTGGCTTTGCGGCCGGCGTGGCGACCACCAACATCCTTGCCTTTCTATTGATGCAAGTGGATAAGATCATCCTGTCAAAAATACTCCCACTCAAGGAGTTCGGATGTTACATGCTGGCCTGGACCGTGGGTTCGGTGGCGTTCCGGCTGGTCTCCCCAGTGTTTAATGTCTACTATCCAAAACTGGTATCCCTTGTCACTACTCGCAACAACGTTGAGACATTTGGCACCTTCACAAGGGCCAGCCAAGTACTTTCATTGCTGGTGATCCCCTTCTCTATTTGGGTCGCGCTGTATAGCCAGCCGTTACTGCTGTTATGGACGAGAGATGAGCACGTTGCGGCACTAGCCAGTACTCCGCTATGGTTTCTGGCGATTGGGACCATGTTCTATGCGTTTATGCAGATGCCTTACGCACTCCAATTGGCCCACGGCTGGACCCGGTTCAGCGTATGGCAGAACGCTGTGGCTGTTGTATTCATCATCCCGCTGACTTACTACCTGGCCACCCACTACGGACTGGACGGCAGTGCATTGCCCTGGTTGATTCTGAACGTGAGTTACGTGTTGATATGCTCACCCATTATTTTTCGAAAACTCAGTATCAAACCGACCAGAACCTGGTACACCGAAACAATCCTGATACCCGCCGCCATCGCCTTATGTGCGTTGTTTGCAATGAGAGCACTGTTCGACACTTGGGCGTTAAACAACCCTTTCACAATGGCATTCTCTCTGGGAGCCACCTACTTGCTCGTTGGGCTCCGCGTATTTGTCATCCGCTTTGCTGCCCGAAAAATCGAGTGGAGAAACACGCTCTGAGAATGCTGGCCCGTCACCGCACCGAAACAGCCGCCAGAGGCACTGATTTTGTTAAGGTGCGCACTCGATTTCCTGATCTATCAAGGTCTTATTTTTCACGAGGCGAAGCATAAAAATGCGCGTTGCTTTTGATCACCAGATCTTCTGCCTACAAAACTACGGCGGCATTTCTCGCTATTTTTCTCGCGTTGCCGAGCAGATGGCCATCACCGGCAACGAGGTGGGCATTTTCTCGCCGCTTCACCGCAACTTTTATCTCAACGACCTGCCCGAGGGCACTGTCCACGGCCAGAAAGCCGAACGGTACCCGCCTCGCACGACGCGGCTGGCGCTGATCTACAACCACCTGCTGGGTCAGCGCGCCATGCGTGCCTGGAAGCCTGAGGTTGTGCATGAAACCTATTTTTCACGTTTCAGCGCTGCCCCGAAGGGCTGCCCGATCGTATTGACTGTCTACGACATGATTCACGAACTGTTCCCCGAGAATTTCTCTGCCCGGGACCAGACAACGGCTTTAAAGCGACGCGCCGTTGAGCGAGCGGATCATGTCATCTGCATTTCGGAGAGCACCCGCCAGGACCTGATGAGACTGTTCTCGGTGCCCGAAAGCAAACTATCGGTGGCACACCTGGGGTTCGAGCAGTTCAAGCCCTGCGGCCGGGAAACGGCCGCCTCGCCCGTTAAGCCTTATCTGTTGTATGTCGGAAGTCGACACGGTTACAAAAACTTCTCCGGCTTACTGGATGCGGTTTCCCACTCGAAACGCCTAAAGACCGACTTTGATATTGTCGCCTTCGGCGGCGGTGACTTTTCGCCAAATGAGTTGGAGCAGGTTCAGCGGTTAGGCTTTGCCGCCGGACAGGTACGCCACGTTGGCGGTGATGACACGGTTCTCGGTCAACTTTACGAAGGTGCCAAAGCCTTCGTCTATCCGTCGCTTTATGAGGGTTTCGGTCTTCCACCACTGGAGGCCATGGCCCACGGCTGCCCCGTCATCAGCAGCGGTACCAGTTCAATGCCGGAAGTCATCGGCGATGCCGGGGCTTTGTTCGACCCCCTCAATGGCGACGAAATGGCCGGAGCGATAGAAAGAGTGGTTTACTCTGATAGTGAAATCGCGAGATTGATTGAGCGTGGCCATGAGCGGTTGAAGCAGTTTTCATGGCAGCGCTGCTCCCAGGAAACACTCTCGATCTACCAGTCCTTATAAAGGTAATGTTTTGGAATACTCAGAAAAAACAGCCCTGATTTGTGGCGTGAGTGGTCAGGACGGTGCTTATCTGGCAAAGCTCCTGCTCGAAAAGGGCTATACCGTCTGGGGGACTTCGCGCGATGCGCAGGGTTCTTCATTTGCCAACCTGAAGCGACTGGGTATTGTCTCGAAGGTAAAACTGTTGTCGATGGTGCCGGAAGACTTTCGCAGCGTATTCATGGCGCTGAAACGCAGCCAGCCTGACGAAGTGTATTTTCTTGCCGGGCAGTCGTCTGTCGGGCTGTCATTTGAACAGCCGCCGAAACCATCCAAAGCATCACCATTGGAACGCTGAACATGCTTGAGGCCTGCCGAATGACGGAGCGGCCAATTCGCTTTTACCAAGCAGGCTCAAGCGAGTGCTTCGGCGATACGAATGGCGAACCTGCGTCAGAGAACACCACATTCCACCCCCGCAGCCCTTATGCCGTGGCTAAATCGTCCGCTTTCTGGCTGGTCGATAATTATCGTGAGGCTTATAATCTTTTTGCGTGTACCGGTATCCTGTTCAATCACGAATCCGAATTACGCCCATCCAGGTTTGTTACACAAAAAATTGTAAGTACGGCCAAGCGCATTGCTGCGGGTTCGGGCGAGCGGTTGACGCTTGGACGGTTAGACATTGCTCGTGACTGGGGAGCGGCATCAGAGTACGTCGATGCCATGTGGCGCATGTTGCAATGCGATGAACCGAGTGATTTCGTGATCGCCACCGGCCAGACGCACACACTTGAAGCATTCGTTGCTGAAGCATTCACACAATTGGGACTCGACTGGACGGACTATGTCGACCAATCGCAGGAGTTCTTCCGGCCAACAGACCTGCTGATCAGTCGCGCGGACCCTGCCAAGGCCGAACGCGTTCTGGGCTGGAAGGCAAAGTCGACGATGACCGATATCATTACCAGCATGCTAAATGCAATTTAACTACATATTCAAAGAATTCTAGGACGTAGACATGACCCTGAAAAAAGCGCTGATCACCGGGATCACCGGCCAGGACGGCTCCTATCTAGCTGAGTTGTTGTTGGAAAAAGGCTACGAGGTCCACGGCATCAAGCGACGTGCATCGTCCTTCAACACCCAGCGCGTTGATCACATCTACCAGGACCCGCATGTTGATAACCAGCGCTTTATCCTGCATTACGGCGATTTGTCCGATTCGTCCAACCTGACCCGTATCATCAAGGAAGTGCAGCCTGACGAGGTCTACAACCTGGGCGCGCAGTCCCATGTTGCGGTAAGCTTCGAATCGCCTGAATACACCGCCGATGTCGATGCAATGGGAACATTGCGTATTCTTGAAGCAATCCGCCTGCTCGGGCTGGAGAAAAAAACCCGCTTCTACCAGGCCTCCACCTCAGAACTCTACGGCCTGGTGCAGGAAACGCCTCAGAAAGAAACCACACCTTTCTATCCACGCTCGCCTTACGCGGTAGCAAAGCTCTACGCCTACTGGATCGTGGTCAACTACCGTGAAGCCTACGGCATGCATGCATGCAACGGGATTCTGTTCAACCACGAATCTCCTCGCCGCGGCGAAACGTTCGTGACCCGCAAAATCACGCGCGGTCTGGCAAACATCGCCCAGGGCCTTGAACAGTGCCTGTACATGGGCAACATGGATGCGCTGCGCGATTGGGGGCATGCCAAGGACTACGTCCGCATGCAGTGGATGATGCTACAACAGGATACCCCCGAAGATTTCGTGATCGCGACAGGCGTGCAATATTCCGTCCGTGACTTCATTCGCTGGTCTGCCGCAGAACTCGGCCTGACCCTGCGCTTTGAAGGGGCCGGCGTGGACGAATGCGCCACTATCGATTCCATCGTTGGTGACAACGCCCCAGCACTCAAGGTCGGGGACACACTGGTTCGCGTCGACCCGCGCTACTTCCGTCCCGCCGAGGTAGAAACCCTGCTGGGTGATCCGACCAAAGCGAAGACCAAGCTGGGTTGGGTGCCGGAAATCACCGCGCAGGAAATGTGTGCTGAGATGGTTCGCGAAGACCTCAAAGTCGCCCAGCGCCATGCGCTGCTGAAAAACCATGGTTACGATCTGCCGGTGTCGCTGGAGAACTAGGATGTCACGCCAATTGAGCGAGTGTGTTTTTGTTGCCGGCCATAAAGGAATGGTCGGTTCGGCCATTGTCCGTCGCCTGCAAGCGTTGGGTTACACAAATATTGTGACCCGGGACAGGGCTCAATTGAATCTCCTGGATCAGCACTCCGTCACCGCGTTTTTTGCCGAGAACAAGATTGAGCAGGTCTACATGGCG
>NZ_JADDUM010000083.1 GCF_015163715.1 Pseudomonas cyclaminis | reverse complement strand
CCCCCGATGACAGTGGCTCAGCCAGCAGATGAGTTGACTGGTCCACCGCTATCGGGGGCAAGCCCCCTCCCATAGTTGATTGGGTTTGCAATTCAATTCAGGAGTTGATCATGCGAATCGGACTAGTCGGCTACGGCCATGGAGGGCGCTTTTTTCATGCGCCGCTGATTGCAACATTGCCCGGCGCCACGTTCGTTGGCGTCGTCACCCGTTCCCCCGAGCGCCGCCAACAGTTAAGTACCGACCACCCAGGCGTCCAGGCTTTCAACTCCATCGGCCAGATCGTCGAAGCCGGTGTCGACGCGCTGGTCATCTCCACCACCCTCAAAGGCCGTCCGGCCCTGGTGCTGGAGGCCATTGAGCACGGCGTCGCGGTGGTCAGCGACAAGCCCTTTGCCGCCAACGCCGAACAGGCCCAGGCGCTGATCACGGCCGCCGAGCGCCATGAAGTGCTGCTGAGCGTGTACCAGAACCGCCGCTGGGACTCGGACTACCTGACCTTGCGCAAACTGATCGACGCCGGCGCTCTGGGCACCATCACCCGTTTCGAATCCCGCGTGGAACGCTACAGCCCCCAAGCGGTGGGCAATGCCAGTGGCGGCGGTTGGCTGCGTGATTTGGGCAGCCATTTGGTGGACCAGGCGCTACAACTGTTCGGCCCGGTGGAGCGGGTGTTTGCGCAATTGCATTACACCGCCGAACACCCCAGCGTCGACCACGGTTTTTTTGTCTCCCTGACCCACGCCAACGGGGTGATTTCCCATCTGTGGGGCAACGCCCTGCAAAACAGCCAGGCGCCGCGTTTTCGCGTCAGTGGCAGTTTGGGGTGTTACACGGTGGATGGCCTCGATGGCCAGGAAGAAGCGCTGATGGCCGGCAAGTCGCCGAAAACCGAGGGCGAGCACTGGGGCGCCGAGGAGCACCGACGCTGGGGTTGGTTCGAGCAAGGTGATGAGCGTGAACGGGTGCCGTCCGAAAAGGGCTGCTGGACGCAGTTCTATCGTCAATTGCAAGCCGCCGTGCAAGGGCAGGGACCTTTACCGGTAGACGCCTATGATGCGCTGGAGACCACCCGTATATTGGACGCCGCACGCCTGAGCGCCGAGCGCCAGCAGGTGGTTTCAACAAAAATAGAATAAAATTCTAAAACAGGTTGATATGGAAATTATTTTCCAATAAAGTCTTTTCCAGGTTGCATAAAGTACGTCTTGGGCTCGACCCCGGCGACTCAACAAAAACAAGATCAAAAACAACCAGGTACCGTCAGATGAAAATCTTCAACGCTGTACTGCGAGTTTTACGCCCTGCTCACACGCCACGCGGTCTGCCCCGCGCCCGGCCGTTCTACTTCTCCTTCCTTAATGTGCTGTGCGTCGAAAACAAAGGCGCGCTGGTCTGCTGCATTCCTGGCGCACCGGTCGTACGACTGCCGCCGAGCTCTGATAAACGCAACGTCCAAAAAACCAACAAGAAAGTGGAGACAGACCGTTCATGAAGACCCCGATCCGTTTTACCGCGCTGGCCCTGTCCATGCTGCTCGCCAGCGGTGTTGCCTCGGCTGCTGATCTGAAGATAGGCGTGAGCATGTCCGCCTTCGATGACACCTTCCTCACCTACCTGCGCGAAGACATGGCCAAGCAAGCCAAGTCCTACCCTAAAGGTGACGGCGTGCAGCTGCAGTTCGAAGACGCCCGCGCTGACGTGGTGAAGCAACTGAGCCAGGTCGAGAACTTTATCAGCCAGAACGTCGACGCCATCATCGTCAACCCGGTGGATACCGCCTCCACGGCCAATATCATCAAGGCCGCTACGGCTGCGAAAATCCCTCTGGTGTTCGTCAACCGCCGCCCGGACAGCGCGACCCTGGCTCCAGGTGTCGCAGCGGTGATTTCCGATGATGTGGAGGCGGGCAGGCTGCAGATGCAGTACATCGCCGAGAAGCTCGACGGCAAGGGCAATATCGTGATCCTGCTGGGCGACCTGGCGAACAACTCCACTACCAACCGTACCAAGGGTGTAAAGGACGTGTTGGCCAAGTACCCCGGCATCAAGATCGAGCAGGAACAGACCGGTATCTGGTCGCGTGACAAAGGCATGACCCTGGTCAACGATTGGCTGACCCAGGGCCGCGACTTCCAGGCGGTGCTGTCCAACAACGATGAGATGGCGATTGGTGCTGCCATGGCCCTCAAATCTGCCGGCAAGAAAGGCGTGCTGATCGCCGGTGTCGACGGTACGCCGGATGGCCTCAACGCGATCACCAAGGGCGACATGACGGTGTCGGCCTTCCAGGATGCCAAGGGCCAGGCGGACAAGTCGGTCGAAACGGCGCGCAAGATGGCCAGGAACGAAGCCTTCGAGCAGAACGTGGTGATCCCGTTCCGACTGATCACCCCGGACAACGTCAAAGAATTCAAGTAGCCCTGACATAACAACAATAAACCGGCAGGGCGGTCGTGCCCGCCCTGCTGATGGAGTACCTCCCTATGCTCGCTCAAGCCGCTGTCTCGCAGCCCCCCGGTCTCCAGCCGCTGCCGCTGGAAGAACCCTACCTGCTGGAAATCGTCAACATCAGCAAAGGCTTTCCCGGCGTCGTGGCCCTGGCCGACGTACAACTGCGTGTGCGCCCTGGCACCGTGCTGGCGCTGATGGGCGAGAACGGTGCAGGTAAGTCGACCTTGATGAAAATCATCGCCGGCATCTATCAGCCCGACGCCGGTGAAATCCGCCTGCGCGGCAAGCCCATCGTATTTGAAACGCCCCTGGCGGCCCAGAAGGCCGGGATCGCGATGATCCACCAGGAACTCAACCTGATGCCGCACATGAGCATCGCCGAGAACATCTGGATCGGCCGCGAGCAGCTCAACAGCCTGCACATGGTCAACCACCGCGAAATGCACCGCTGCACCGCCGAGTTGCTGGCGCGCCTGCGCATCAACCTCGACCCGGAAGAACACGTCGGTAACCTGAGCATCGCCGAGCGGCAGATGGTCGAGATTGCCAAGGCGGTGTCCTACGACTCCGACATCCTGATCATGGATGAACCGACGTCGGCCATTACCGAGAAGGAAGTGGCCCACCTGTTTTCGATCATTGCCGACCTCAAGTCACAGGGCAAAGGCATCGTCTACATCACCCATAAAATGAACGAAGTGTTTGCCATCGCCGATGAAGTGGCGGTATTCCGTGACGGCCACTACATCGGCCTGCAACGTGCCGACAGCATGAACAGCGACAGCCTGATTTCAATGATGGTCGGGCGTGAGCTGAGCCAGTTGTTCCCAGTGCGCGAAACGCCTATCGGCGAGTTGCTGATGTCGGTGCGCGACCTGACCCTGGACGGCGTGTTCAAGGATGTCTCCTTCGACCTGCATGCCGGCGAGATCCTCGGTATTGCCGGGCTGATGGGCTCGGGCCGCACCAACGTGGCGGAAACCATCTTTGGCATCACCCCCAGCAGCAGCGGCCAGATCACCCTGGACGGCGCGCCGGTACGCATTACCGACCCGCACATGGCCATCGAGAAAGGCTTTGCGCTGCTGACCGAGGACCGCAAGCTCAGCGGGCTGTTCCCGTGCCTGTCGGTGCTGGAAAACATGGAGATGGCCGTGCTGCCGCACTATTCGGGCAACGGTTTTATCCAGCAGAAAGCCCTGCGCGCCTTGTGTGAGGAGATGTGCAAGAAGCTGCGGGTGAAGACCCCGTCGCTTGAGCAGTGCATCGACACCTTGTCCGGCGGCAACCAGCAGAAAGCCTTGCTCGCCCGATGGCTGATGACCAATCCACGCTTACTGATCCTGGATGAGCCGACTCGCGGTATTGACGTCGGCGCCAAGGCCGAGATCTATCGCTTGATCTCGTTCCTGGCCAGCGAAGGCATGGCGGTGATCATGATTTCCTCGGAGCTGCCTGAAGTGCTGGGCATGAGCGACCGGGTGATGGTGATGCATGAAGGTGAACTGATGGGCACCCTGGACCGTGCGGATGCGACCCAGGAAAAAGTCATGCAGTTGGCCTCCGGTATGTCCGTGGTCCACTGAAGAATTGCACAGAATAAGAAGGTGATTGGCTATGAACGCAATAACAGACAACAAGCCTGCCACGGCACCGGTCAAGCACCGGCGGCGACTGCCCACCGAGCTGAGCATCTTCCTGGTGCTGATCGGCATCGGCCTGGTGTTTGAGTTGTTCGGCTGGATCGTGCGGGACCAGAGCTTTTTGATGAACTCCCAGCGCCTGGTGCTGATGATCCTGCAGGTGTCGATCATCGGCCTGCTGGCCATCGGCGTGACCCAGGTGATCATTACCACGGGGATTGATTTGTCGTCCGGGTCGGTTTTGGCGCTGTCGGCGATGATCGCCGCCAGTTTGGCGCAGACCTCCGACTTTTCCCGAGCCGTGTTCCCAAGCCTGACCGACTTGCCGGTGTGGATCCCGGTAGCGATGGGGCTGGGTGTGGGGCTGCTGGCGGGGGCGATCAACGGCAGCATCATTGCCGTCACCGGTATCCCGCCGTTTATCGCCACACTGGGCATGATGGTATCGGCCCGTGGCCTGGCGCGTTATTACACCGAAGGCCAGCCGGTGAGCATGCTCTCGGATTCGTACACTGCCATCGGTCATGGCGCGATGCCGGTGATCATCTTCCTGGTAGTGGCGGTGATCTTCCATATTGCCCTGCGCTACACCAAGTACGGCAAGTACACCTACGCCATCGGCGGCAACATGCAGGCGGCGCGGACGTCCGGGATCAACGTCAAGCGTCACCTGATCATCGTCTACAGCATCGCAGGTCTGCTGGCTGGCCTGGCCGGTGTGGTGGCCTCGGCACGCGCTGCCACCGGGCAGGCGGGCATGGGCATGTCCTACGAGCTGGACGCGATTGCTGCGGCGGTCATCGGCGGCACCAGCCTGGCGGGTGGGGTAGGGCGTATTACCGGCACGGTGATCGGCGCGCTGATCCTTGGGGTGATGGCCAGCGGGTTTACGTTTGTGGGCGTTGATGCGTATATCCAGGACATCATCAAGGGCTTGATCATTGTGGTGGCGGTGGTCATCGACCAATACCGCAACAAGCGCAAGCTCAAGCGCTGACGCAGTATAAAATGTGGGAGGGGCTTGCCCCCGATAGCAGAGTGTCA
>NZ_JADDUM010000082.1 GCF_015163715.1 Pseudomonas cyclaminis | reverse complement strand
GGGGGCAAGCCCCAATGCCAGTCAGTTAAGGAGGAAC
Source organism: Pseudomonas cyclaminis (assembly GCF_015163715.1). Classification (GTDB taxonomy): domain Bacteria; phylum Pseudomonadota; class Gammaproteobacteria; order Pseudomonadales; family Pseudomonadaceae; genus Aquipseudomonas; species Aquipseudomonas cyclaminis. The sequence continues at coordinate 17,639 of NZ_JADDUM010000082.1, read as the reverse complement.
ACTGTAACTGTGGTGAGCGGGCTTGCCCACGCTGGGCTGCGAAGCAGCCCCAAAACCAGACGCCGTGTGGCACTTGATGTAGCGCGTTCTTCAGTATTGGGGCCGCTTCGCGACCCAGCGCAGGGCAAGCCTGCTCACTACAGGTCCGAGCGGCTAGGGCATGAGGGTTTTGATCACTTGGTCCACATTGGTTTCCAACTCTGTCACCGGGTCGGCGCCGTCGACGTTCAACACCAGCAACTTCGAGCCACCTGCCGTGATGGCGGCTTTCACCGCCTCACTCGGCTGGCGATGGTGCAGCACCACGGCCACGTCGTTGTCCTTCAATTGGGCACTGAGTGCCTGTAACGCCTCAGGCGTCCACTCGGCATCCGGCCGTGCATCGGTGCGGACCAGTTCCAGGTTCAGGCTACTGACCAGATACCCAAAATGGTCGCTCAAACTGACCACACTCAGGTTGTCCGCCTTGGCCAATCGCGCTTCGCTGTCGGCGGTGAGCTTGAGCAGGCGTTGCTTGAGCGCGGCCAGGTTGGCGTCGATCCTGGCCTTGGCGCTCGGTGCGAGACGGCTCAGGTCGGTCGATAGCACGTCGGCCATGCGCCCCAGATTGTTGCTCGATTGCCAGGGCTGGCTGTTCAGTCCATCGGCTACGCCAGGTTGCACGGCGATCCCCGGCAAGCCGCCGTCCACCGGGCGTGCGGCATCGACTTCGACAATCCGGATGTTGCTGCGCCGTGCCACGGGGTACAGCGGATCATCGGCCCACAATGAGCGCAGGCCAATAGCGGCATCGGCGTCCTGGGCCAGCGCGCTCAGTGCGGGTGCGCCACGACCGGTGAAGTACGACACCTGGCGTGAGCCTGGCAGGTTGGCCGGGGCCGCGCGCTCAAGCTGCACGTCGGTGCCCTTGAGCAGCACCTCGGCCAGGCCGTAAGTGATCGGCAGTGAGGCAAGCACCTTGACCGGTCTGGCGGCATGGGCAGCCGGCTTGACTGCCTCGGCGGCCATCAGCGGCAGGGTGATTAAACAGGCGATGGCCAGGGCCAGAGGCTGAAGAACAGAGCGCATTATCCAAGGTTCCCTTTGAGGCTGGGCACGTGCCGCGCGCGATGGCGGCAAGGGCAAAGGCGATACCGGCCATCAGGATGATCGCGGCACCGGAGGGGATCGGCAGGTCGAAGATGATCGGCAGCAGGATCCCGCACAGGGTGCTGACGGTGGCGATCACTACCGAGATCCAGAAGAAGCCTTTGAGTGACTGGCTCAACAGGCGTGCGGCGGCGGCGGGAATCACCAGCAGGGCGCCGACCAGGATCGCGCCGATGACCTTGACTGCCGCGACGGTGATCAGCGTTACCAGGATCACGAACAGGTAATCCAGGGTCTTCACCGCTACCCCGCGCACTGCCGCCAGTTGCGGGTTGAAGCTGGCGAGCATGATGCGGTTGTACAGCGGCAACGCCAGGGCCATCACCAGCGAGCCGACAATCGCCAGCACCAGCAGGTCGTTACCGTTGACCGTCAACACCGAACCAAACAGCACGTTTTCCAGAATGTGCACGTTGATCTTGCCCGCCAGGATCAGCAGCAGGCTCGCGCCCAACGCCAGGGACACCGACAGGAACACGCCGATCAGGGTGTCCGGCGCCAGGCCGGTGCGGTTGCGCAGGTAATTGAGCAGGATGCCGAACAGCAGGCAGTAACCAAACAGGCTGCCGTAGGGGCCGGTGTAGGGTTCGCCGAGCAGGATGCCCACGGCCACGCCGGTCAGCGCGGCATGGCCGACTGCTTCGGAGAAAAACGCAAAGCGCTTGACCACCACCAGCGTGCCCAGGCCGCCGAGCACCGGGCCGATCAGCAAGCCGGCGAGCAGGGCGTTGACCACAAAACCATAGGCCAGTGCCTCGGGTAGATAACCGGACGAGGCCCAGCCCTGGACCATCAGGCGAAACGCTTCATAACTCATTGCGCCGGGCTCCGAGGGTGGGTGGAAAACAGGGTCAGCAGGCGGTCCGGGGTCAGTGCCTCTTTGGGTGTGGCGTCGAACAGCACGCGGCGGTTCAGGCCGGTGACGCGGTCGGCCAGGCGGCCAACGGCTTCCAGGTCGTGCTCGATCCACAGCACGGTGATCCCGGCCCGGCGCCAGTCATTGAGCAGGCGCTCAAACACCTGGATACCGGCTTCATCGAGAGCCGACATCGGCTCATCCAGTACCAGCAACTGCGGCGCCGGGATCAGGCCCTGGGCCAGCAACACGCGCTGGCGTTCACCGCCGGACAGTGCGCCCATGCGCCGCTTGCGTTTGTCCTGCATGCCAACCCGTTCCAGGGCCTCGCCAATCGCAGCGGCGTAATGCTTGGACAAACCCAGAAACGCCGGGCGCCGCTGGCACATGGCAGCCATGAAGTCATCCACGGTCATCGGCAAGCCCCGGTCGAATTCCAGCGCCTGGGGCACATAGCCGATGGTGCCGGGCGTGCTCGGCCACGCCAGGCTCAAGCGCCCTTGGTGCGGGGTTTGCCCCAGCAGGGTCTTGATCAGCGAGCTTTTGCCGCCGCCGTTGGGGCCGACCAGCGCATGGATGCTGCCCGGTTGTACCTGGAAACTCACGCCGTCGAGGATCACGGTGCGGCCCAGGGTCAGGGACACCTTGTCGAAGTCGAGTGTCGGGCCGACGTTGGCGACCCTTAGCTGTTCCGCCGCCGTCATGTGCCCGACTCCTGAATCGCCCGGACCACGGTGTTGAGGTTGCCGGTCATCTCCACTTCGTACTTCTCGGCGCTGTATTCGCCGTAGGAAATGTGTGAAAGCGGGTAGAGCTTGACCCCGGATTCACGCTGGATGGTGTCGACGTAGGTGGACGGGAAATCCATCTCCGAGAAAATCACTTTCACATCCAGGGCGCGCAGTTCGTCGATGGTCTTCTTCAACTGACTGGGGCTGGGCTCAATGCCGTGGGCGGCTCGACCACGGCGGTGACTTCCAGGCCAAATTCACGCAGCAGGTAGTCGTAGGCCGCATGCACCGTGGCGACGCGCAGGTCCGGGTTAGGTGCGCTGGTCAATTTGGCGAGGGCATCGGCGCGCATCTGGCGCAGGCGTTTGCCATAGGCACGGGCGTTCTGGGTGTAGGTCTTGGCGTTGTCCGGGTCGAGCTTGCCCAGCTCACGGGCGATGTTGTTGACCTGGGCAATCGAGGCGCTGATCGACAGGAAGGTGTGCGGGTTGACCACCTTGCCTGCACCGCGCGCGGCATTGCCGGTGGCGGCCAGCAATGGCACGTTGGCGTTGGCTTCGATCACCGCAATGTCCGGGCGCTCGCTGGTGGCGATCATGCGGTCGGCGAAGTCATCATGACCGACGCCATTGAGCACGATCACGTCCAGGGTGCCGATGCGCTTGATGTCTTCGGCACGCGGCTCGTAGGCATGGGGGTTGAAACCGGCGGGAATCAGCGGCACCACGTCGGCCTTGTCGCCGACGATATTGGCCACGTAGCTGTAATAAGGATGCAGGGTGATGCCGATACGCAGGCGTTTAGCCGCCTCGGCATTGGCCAGCGGGGCGAGCATCAGGCTCAGCAGGCTGACCAGCAACAGGCGCAACAGGGGAGATGAAATAGACATGGGCAATCGGTCTTCTCGTTCAGTGACGGTGCTGGCGGGTAACGCCGGCGTCGAATTGCGCAACCACTTGCTGCCAGCCGGCTGCGATCAGCGCCTGGTCAGTGAGGTCGGTCGGGGCGGCCAGGTCGCTGCGGCGATTGAGCCAGATATCCGGCTCGGTGCCCTGCACGCGCATCAGCAGTGAACCGCTGGTGGTCGGCACCTGGCTCAAGCCAAAGTAGGCCGCAGGCGCCAGCAACTGCCAGCGGTGATCGCCACGGCTGACCGAACTGGCATCCTGGGCGAACGGCGCAAAGCCTTCTTCGGCCAATTGCCCTGGCGTCGGCAGGGCGCTTTGTTCCTGCTGCAGCAGGTGGATTTCATCCAGGGTCACCCGCAGGTCGGCGTAGATGCCTTGTTCGGCGGCGTTCAGGTCGCGGCGGGCGTCCAGTTGGTGGCTGGGTAAGGCGGCGACTTCCTGGGATTCGCCGTGCAGCGCCACCACCGTGCCGGCCACCGCGAGGATGATCAGGCACAGCAGCAGGACATAGAGGGTTTCGTGGCCAGCACCGGCGGGGCGTACAACCTGTGTCGTACTCATTGGGGCTGGATATCCGCTTGGTCGATTTCGACGACATGGCCGGGGCCTGCGTCAAACAGCACGTAGAACTCGGCGGATGGCTTCTTGAACGTCAGGGTCGAGTCCTGGCCGAGCTTGCCCGGTACCAGGATGGTCTCGTCGTAGCCGATCACATCCAGGGTCACGCCGGGGGCACCGCTGCCGTCGGAAAAGCCGCCCTTGCACTGGATCTGCTCGCCGGGGATTTCCTTGCATTCGCACATCGGGTTGTGGGCCAGGGCCACGGTACTGAAACCCGCGCACAGCAACAGCGCAGCGCGGGACAGGTGCTTGATCTTCATGGTTTGACTCCTTGCTTGTTCAGCCAGGCGATGGTGGCAGGCGAGGCCTGGCTCAGCGGGATGGAACCCTGGTGCATCGTGCCGTCCCAGCCTTCCATGGTGACCCACAGCTCGGCGTCGGCTGGCGTGCGTTCCGGGACGGGCAGGGCGGCGCCCATGCGGTACGGTGTGCCGAAAAAGATCACCCCGGCCGCCCGCAGGCTGCGTGGCTTGCCGATGCGCAGGTAGGTGGCTTTGACCTGGTCGGCGCAGGTGTCGCACAGGGCGGCGTTGAAGAATTTCATCGGGCCGGCCGGATCCGGGCTGGGGCCTTCGTTGCGGAATTCGGCCAGGGTCAGGCTCCAGGGGCCGACCTTCACTTCACCAGCCACCCGCTCGCCGATACCGGCGTCACCGCGAAACAGCGCGGCGTCGGCAAAGTACTTGGGCATGAAGCCCAGGGGCACCAGCAATAGCAGCACATTGATATGGAAACGCCATTTCAGCCAGAAAGCCCGCAGGGGTGTCGGCGGTGTCGCTGCGACCTTGCTCATCAGTGGCTCTCCGAGGTTTCAGCCTGCAAGGCCGGGGTGGAAACAGACGTGCGCTGGGTCTTGGCCTCGCGCTTGAGGGCATTGAGGGTGGCCAGGGCCGTGCGCTTGGTCCAGATCAGCAAACCGCTCAACACCATCATGCTCAGCACCAGGCCGAAGAACGCCCAGATCAGCTTGATCCACAGCCCGCCAAAGTCGCCGGTGTGCAGCGGGCGCATGGATTCGGTGACGAACTCAAGCGCGGTACGGTCGGACAGGAGGTGCGAGACTGCGATTTCGCCGTTATAGGGGTTGAGTTGGGCGGTCTGGTACATCAGCGGGTACCAGCCGCGTCCGCCGATTTGCAAGTGGCTGTAGGCGTTGAAGGGCAGCCGCACAAAGCTCGCTTCCAGGCCGGGGATGCGCTGGGTCGCGATCGTGATGGCTTCATCCAGGGGAATCATCGGCGCCGGCACGCCTGCTGCCGAGGACGGTACGTGTTCACGGGCGATCACCGGGACGATGGGCTCGCTGGAAATTGAAATCTGGTTGTCGCCCAGGATCGCCTGGATCAGGAACCAGGTGCCGGTGATGGAAATGACCGCGATAAACCAGATTGACCAGATACCGCTCAAGCGGTGGAAATCCCCCCAGAAGATCCGCGCACCATGGCGAAAACGCAGGGTGGGTTTGAGAAAACCTTTCCAGAAGCGCTTGTAGACGACCAGCCCGGTAACCAGCGAAGCCAGCAACGGCAGGCCGAGCAGCGACACCAGGTACCAGCCCCAGCTGTAGCCGTTGGTGAACGGGACCAGCCACCAGCCGTGCAGCGCACGGGTGAATTGACGGAAGTCGAATGACGGGCTGATGCCCTGGATCGCGCCGGTGTACGGATTGACGTAGACCTCAAGCGAGCGCCCGTCCGGGTAGCTGAGGTCGACACTCAGGGCGAAGTGCGACTCATCGGGACGGCTGAGCGATTGGACAATCACCTCGGGTTCGGCGCGCTTGATGGCGCTGATCACCTGGTCGTAGCTCAACAGTTCGGCGTCATCCGACGGTTTGCTGGCGCGGATGTCCGGGTTGGCCAGCCAGACGATTTCCTGGCTGACCACCGCCAGGGTGCCCGTGACGCAGACGATCAGTACAAAGAACCAGATGGGCAACGCCAGCCAGCTATGTACGAGAAACCAGAGTTTGGAGCGTGACTTCTTCGACATGTGAATGAGGGTCTTGATCGGAGGGGGGCGAGGGAGGCCCGGAAAAGGCCAGTCGTAGCTTTTGCTGACGCGACAGGCTGTATCTAAGTTAAGACGGATGAGAATGAGAAATCCCTAACCCGGATATGAAAGAAAATGTTTCAGGTTCACATTCAGCGGGTTTTTACGCGTTGATCGACTCCTAAACGTGTTTCACGCCTTTATCCCCGGCGGACGCACTTAGGGTCCAGCAGACCTGCTGCGCATTGAAGCGCGGCAAGCCTGCCCACCCCATCACCGGCACACACGTTGGATGGGTGATGCCTCAGGGCATCAGCCTTGTTTGAACATTTCCATGGCGCGCTGGCGAATCTGCGACTCGGTCAAGTCCTCCTTGTGTGTGGCCACGAACCACACATGGCCAAACGGATCTTTCAGCGTGCCGGAGCGGTCGCCGTAGAACTGGTCCTGGGGTTCGGAAATAACTGTCGCGCCGGCAGCGATGGCCTGTTTGTAGCGTGCGTCGACATCGCTCACATATAAATGCAGGCCGACACTGGTGTGACCGTCGGTTGGGCTGCCAAATGCACTTTCACCGCAGGGCGAGCCGAGCATGATGGGTGAGCCATCTATACGCAGCTCAGCATGGCCGACCTTGCCGTCGGGCATGTCCAGGCGCATGACTTCGGTGGCATTGAAGGCTTTTTTGTAGAACTCGATGGCTTCGGCGGCTTTGTCGATGCCCAGGTACGGCGTGATGCTATGGAAGCCTTCGGGGACGGGGTTAACGCTCATATCGTTCTCCTTGATTGGGTTTGTGAAGGTCTGGCCTTTTCACTATAGGCCACGCCAATCAAGGGCTCCGGCGGTTCCGACGAGATGGTTCAGGTAGGTTCGAGCAACTGCGCCCCGGGCCCGCGCTCACCGAGCAGGTCATCCTGATTGCGCAGCGGGCATGCCTCCAATGATAAGCAGCCACAGCCGATGCAGCCGTTGAGCTTGTCGCGCAGCAGCATCATCTTGTTGATGCGCTCATCCAGGTCTTCGCGCCAAAGTGCCGACAAACGCTCCCAGTCTTTGGCGGTGGGGGTGCGGCCATTTGGCAGCGTCTGTAACGCTTCGCCAATCGTCGCCAGCGGAATGCCCAGGCGCTGAGCGATTTTGATCACCACCACGCGGCGTAATACATCCCGTGGATAGCGCCGTTGATTGCCCGCGTTACGATTGCTGTGGATCAGCCCCTTGGTTTCATAGAAGTGCAGAGCCGTGACGGCCACGCCACTGCGGGCGGCCAGTTGGCCGACGGTGAGTTCCTTGGTAATCATGAAAAACTCCGATTAAGCGCTTGACCTTGACTTAACTGGAGGTTTTACCCTGCGTGGCATTGAATCGCAAGATTCTGCCTACAGAGGAAGGGGAGTGTTCATGCAGGTATCAGAGAGAAATCGCAGCTTCACTCAGTTGATCGAGTTCCATATCGAGCCCCAGCAACAGGTCGCCCTGGTGGCGGCCCTGTCCGTCCAGAGTGAGCGTTTGGCCGAGGGCCATGACGGCTTCCTCAGTGCGAGCGTACAGGTCAGCGATGACGGACGGCGGGTGCTCAATTACCTGCAATGGGCGTCCCGCGAGGACGGCGAGGCCGCGTTCAAGGGTTTTGAGCAGGGCGAGGAGGATTTCTGGACGCTGATTCGCGCCCATCAGGCCACGGCGGTGACCTTTGGTTCGTTCCAGGTGCTGCGCAGTTTTGAGCGCAGTCACGACAATGCATTGCACTGCCGACTATATGGATAAATGCAGCATCCGTTCACCTTGCACGTTTTCCCCTGGCCGTCGTTTGTTGACTGCCAATTCGCCGATCTTGATCAGGCGTGTGCGCGTGACGTTGCGGCTCAGGCCCAGCAGGTTGGCGGTGTGCACCTGGTTGTAATGGCTGAAACGGTAAGCGGCCCGCAGCAGGGCGTCTTCGACTTTCTCATGCAGGGCGCCGGCCTGTTCTTCGAAGAGCTTTTGGAAGGCGCGTGCGAGCAGGGCTTCGGCACTGTTGTCGGTGCCGTGCTGGCTGTCGTCCTGGCGCTCGATGCGCATGTTCGACAGGCGTAGATCATCCCGTTCGATCACGCCGTTCCGGCAAATCAGCAGGGTGTGGTGGATGACGTTTTCCAGCTCGCGGATATTGCCCGGCCAGCTGTAACTCTTGAGCTTTTGTTCGGCTTCGCGGCTGATGGTGATCGGACCGTAGCCCAGGCGCCGGCTGTACGCCTCGATAAAGTGCCGGGTCAGCGGCAGGATATCGCCGGGACGTTCGCGCAGCGGGCTGAGTTCCAGGCTGACCACGTCGAGCCGGTAGTAGAGGTCTTCGCGGAAGTGCCCAGCGTTGATGGCTTTTTCCAACTGCACGTTGGTGGCAGCCAGTACGCGCACATCAATCGGAATGCTCTTACGCGAACCCAGGCGTACGACTTCGCGTTCCTGGAGCACGCGTAGCAATTTGACCTGGATGGCCATCGGCAAGTCGCCAATCTCATCGAGGAACAACGTGCCGCCGTCGGCCTCTTCGAACCAGCCGGCCTTGGCGCTGAGGGCTCCGGTAAAGGCGCCTTTTTCATGGCCGAACAGTTCGGCCTCCACCAGGGATTCAGAGAACGCGCCGCAGTTTACCGCCACGAAAGGCCGGTTGCGCCGCGCACTGAGATTATGAATGTGGCGCGCCACCAGCTCTTTACCGGTCCCGGTTTCGCCGATGATCAGCACGCTGGCTTCGCTGGGCGCCACTTGCTGGATGTGGTCGAGCAGCGCCTGGGATTTCGGGTCTTCGAAGACCTGGGCCGTGGCGCGAATCGAGGTCGCAAGGGCTGGCGAGGGCGGTAGGGTTAGAAGCTGCATGGGCACCTCTTTTTTATGAGTAGAACGTAGGAATCGGCAGGGATTGGTTCAACGCCCAGTCCCCCAGTTCGTGGAGTTTGTAGTCCACCGGGTCGTGTAGGGTTTGCGTGCGCAGGTTGCGCCAGTGGCGATCCAGGCGCAGGGACGCGTGGGTGGAACGTGCCCCGGTGACTTCAAACAGACGGCTGCACAGGTCCAGGCCTTGGCGGGTGGCAGCGACCTTGGCCGTTGCGATGGCAATCGCCAGTTGGCCGCGTTCGTGTTCGCTGAGGTTCGGCCCCTTGGCCCAGGCTTGATCCAGTAGTTCGGCGGCGCGTTCCACCAGCAGGCGCACGCCTTGCAGGGCCACCCAGAACTCGCCGTAGTGGTGCAGCACGTAAGGATCCTGGCGCACGTCTTCGGCTGAGGATTTGTGCCAGGCACGGGTTTCGGTGAGGGTGTAGGTGCGCGCTTCTTCGAAGGCTCCCTCGGCAATGCCGAGAAACATATGGGTAAAGGTCAACTGTGCGATCAGCGGGCGCAGACAGGCGAAGGGGGTACTCAGCGGGCCTGGGTCGAGCAGCAACTCCGACTCTTCGACGCGCACCCGCTCGAAGCTGGCGCTGCCGCTGTCGGTCTGGCGTTGGCCGATATTGTTCCAGTCGTTGTGCAGAGTAATGCCACTGCGACCGCTGGGAATGGCGGCGATCAGCAGCTTGCCGCCGGCATTTTCGTCCACGGCCGAGGCGATCAGCATCTCCGAGTCGCTGGCGCCGGAGCAGAAGCTCTTCTTGCCGGAGAATTCGCGCCAGCCGCCGAAGTCCTTGACCACGGTGCGCGTGTCCAGCGGGTTGAGGGCATTGCCCCAGAACCAATTCTTGCGGGCGGTCTGTTCGAACCAGGGTTGCCATTGATCCGGGCGCGAAAACAGGCGCACGGTGGCCAGCATCAGGTGATGAAAACCGAAGACGTGGGCGATGGAACTGTCCACCTTAGCGAATTCGCGCACGATGCCCAGGGTGTCGCTCCAGCGCGCGCCGAGGCCGCCGTATTGGGTGGGAATGCTCAGGGCCAGCAGGCCGCTGTGGCGCAGGGCGTCACGCTCGGTTTTGGGTGTGCCGCCGCGCTCGTCGCGTTCAACGGCGCTGAGGGCGAATTCGGCGGCCAGCAGTTTGGCGGTCTGCAAGGGGGATGGCAGGACGCTGTGGGGTTTGGCTGTCACGGGTTTTCCTCTCTATAGGCAGCAGCGGCCAGCGCCGTTGCCGCCGCTGCGCCGATCAGGCCTTGGCCGGCAGGACATCGTTGGCAATCATTTCGCCGAACGGGCCGGTGAGGTTGGTGATGCCGCGTCCGGCGAGGCTGGCATAGGGTTCCGGCAGCAGCGGGAACACCAGCTCGGCGAAGCGATAGGCCTCTTCCAAATGCGGATAGCCGGAGAAGATGAAGCTCTCGATGCCCAGGTCGGCGTACTCCTTGATGCGTTCAGCCACTTGTTGCGGATTGCCCACCAGCGCGGTACCGGCACCGCCGCGCACCAGGCCGACACCGGCCCACAGGTTAGGGGCGATCTCCAGGTTGTCGCGGCGTCCGTCGTGCAGGGCGGCCATGCGGCGCTGGCCTTCGGAGTCAAAGCGCGAGAAGGACTTTTGCGCGGCGGCGATGGTGTCGTCGCTGATGTGTTCGATCAGTTTATCGGCGGCTTTCCAGGCGTCTTCTTCGGTCTCGCGCACGATCACATGCAGACGAATGCCGAACTTGACGGTACGCCCGTGGCGCGCTGCGCGTTCACGCACATCCGCGAGTTTTTCCGCGACGGCGGCGGGTGGCTCGCCCCAGGTCAGGTAAACGTCCACCTGTTCGGCGGCGAGATCGTGGGCGGCGTCGGAGGAACCGCCGAAGTACAACGGTGGATAAGGCTTTTGCACCGGTGGGTAAAGTGCCTTTGCGTTCTGCACGCGCAGGTGTTTGCCTTCGAAATCTACCGATTCACCCTGCAATACGCGGCGCCATATCCGTAGGAATTCGTCGGAGACTTCGTAACGCTCGGCGTGGTCAAGGAAGCTGCCGTCGCCACGGTTTTCATCGGGATCGCCGCCGGTCACTACGTTGATCAGCAAACGACCATTGGACAGGCGATCCAGGGTGGCGGCCATGCGTGCCGAGACGGTGGGCGAAATGATGCCGGGACGAATCGCGACCAGATAGCGCAGGCGCTCGGTCAGCGGTACCAGCGCCGAGGCGATGACCCAGGAGTCTTCGCACGAGCGGCCGGTAGGAATCAACACGCCGTAGTACCCCAGGCTGTCAGCCGCCTGGGCGACTTGCTTCAGATAATTGAGGGTGACGGGCCTGGCACCTTGAGTGGTACCCAGGTAATGACCGTCGCCGTGTGTCGGCAGAAACCAGAAAACATCCATGACCAATCCTTAAGCGATTTTCAGCAGAGAAGGGGAATGCGCAGCAAACAAGGGGGCTGCGCGTTCTGCCGCCAGTTGAATCCGGGCTTTTAACAATTCACTGGTTATTTGGTAGTCGGTGAAGTCGGCTTCGGTGGCGTACACACCGATCGGCAGGGTCAGCGCCTGGAAAAAGGCGAACAGCGGGCGCAGTTGGTGATCAAGGACCAGCGCATGGCGTTCACTGCCACCTGTGGCCGCGAGCAGCACCGGCGTGTTGATCAAGGCATTGAGGCCGACCAGGTCGAACAGGTGCTTGAGCAGGCCAGGGTAGGAACCGCGATAGACCGGCGCGGCGACGATCAGCAGGTCGGCCTGTTCGATGGCCACCAGTTGGGCTTCGACGTCGGCGGGCAATTCATCGCGTGACAGTGCACCACCCAGGGGGCGGGCGATTTCGCCCAGTTCGATCAAGGTGGTCTGGATCGGCAGCAAGGTGGCCAGTTCGGCCAGCACGGCTTGGGTCAACACCAGGGTGCGCGACGGGCGCCAGGTTCCGCCGGAGAGGGCAACGACATTCAGGGGACGGGTCATGAACAGTTCCTTTTTCAACAGTGGTTCATAGCAAGTGAGGTGCAAGGTGTTGAGCAAGAGCTGTACCAACGGCTGAAGGCCTTGACTGGCGTGGGCTGCGGCTTCACTGCTGAAAAATGTTGCTGTTGCCTGCCTGGTGATTTGTTGAATGGCTGTTGCCTGGTCAACAGTTGCGTGGCGAACAGTGCCCGGCAGATGTGGAGCTATTTATAGAGGGTTAGAGTTATTCCGTAAATGAATCTATTTCCATATTTATAGATCATAAGGAAATATGAAGAGGGGCTATCGAGGGTGCCTCTGCGGTTGATAGCGACTATCACGGACGGTGATTTTTCGCTGCGCAAGGCGAGGAGTAGCCTGTGTTCATTGACTCGAAACCACCTTCGCAGAGCCGCCGCCATGAACCGATTCCTCGCCGTTTGCTTACTGATTGTCAGCTCCGTACTCGCCGGCTGTGCGAGCCATCCATCGCCGGAATTGCGCCCCTACTCGGCTGAAGAGACCAAGCAACTGGCCCTGGAAGCGCTGAGTCGTCGCGGCTTGTCGTTCGAGGAATATCAACAGCAGCGCGCCGCGCTGACCGGCCAGCCACAGAAGCCCTTCGGCTTTGATCGCCAGGGTGAAATGAATGCCGAGCGCAACGTGGTGCTTCATGGTCGTCCCAGTTGATTGCATCCTGCGCAGCAAAAAGCCCGAGGCTTCCCTTAAGGAACCTCGGGCTTTTTGTTTGCCATGGTGCGACTTCAGCCTGTTAAGCTGAATTTCAGGAGCGTTCCTACGCACATTTACTTAAAGTCGTCCTTCTTTAATGGCATCCAATCCGGTAAACCTGACGACCTCTGTTCCGGTCGATGCCCCTGAGACGCTGCTCTCGGGAACCTGCTCTGCGAGTCTTAACTGTCATGAATAAACGTCCGTTGTATTTCGACTACGCCGCCACCACGCCGGTGGACGAGCGAGTCATCCAGGTGATGGTCGAGTGTCTGGGCTTCAACGCCAATTTCGGTAACCCCGCGTCCAGTTCCCACGCGTTTGGCCAGGCGGCCCGGCAAACGGTTGAACAGGCGCGTGGCCAGGTGGCCGGGTTGGTGGGCGCACAGCCCGAGCAGATCGTCTGGACCTCCGGCGCCACTGAGTCCAATAACCTCGCCATCAAGGGCGTGGCCCAGGCGCGGGGCGTGACAGGTGGGCATATCATCACCAGTCAGATCGAGCACAAGGCGACGCTGGACACCGCACGGCAGTTGCAGGAAGCCGGCGTGGCCGTGACCTACCTGGTACCCGACGCCGACGGCTTGATCAGCAGCGACGCGGTCAGTGAGGCATTGCGCGAAGACACCTTTCTGGTTTCGCTGATGCTGGTCAATAACGAACTTGGCACCCTGAATGACATCCCCGCCATCGGCGCGCGCGTACGTGAACACGGTGCGCTGCTGCATGTGGATGCTGCCCAGGGGGCAGGCAAGGTGGCGATCGATCTGGCGCACTGGCCGGTGGATCTGATGTCGTTCTCTGCGCACAAGTTGTACGGTCCCAAGGGCATCGGCGCGCTGTACGTCGGGCCTCGGGCGCAACAGAAAGTGTTGGCGCAGATTCATGGTGGCGGTCACGAGGGCGGCTTGCGCTCCGGCACGTTGGCGACTCATCAGATTGCGGGGATGGGCACGGCATTCGCCCTGGCAGCGCAGTCGTTCAACGAAGAGAAAGCGGTGATCGTCGCGTTGCGGCAACGCCTGCTGGATCAATTGGCGTCGGTTGCCGGGGTGCGCCTCAATGGCAGTGCCACGCAGCGTATTCCCCATACCTTGAGCCTGACGTTCGGCGAAGGTGAATTCAATTCCGCGGCACTGAGCGCCGGTATCGCTTTTTCCGCGACGTCGGCCTGCAATTCAGCGAGCAATGCACCGTCCCACGTGCTGCTTGCCCTTGGCCATGATGCCCGTTCGGCCGGCCGCACCATTCGTTTGAGTCTGGGCCGGTTTACCACCGAGCAGGACATTGACCAGGCGGTGCAATTGATCAAGGCCGCACTGGCCAGCGCGCCGGCCTTCTGGGCCGTCTGATTTTCATATAACAATTATTAGTGGTTAGCAGGAGACACAATGAGTACGCAGCCTTTGACCCATGGAACGGTTCCCCAGCGCCTGGCGCACACCCGCGAACTGATGAGCCGCGAGGGCATCCACGCCTTGCTGGTGCCGTCGGCTGACCCGCATTTGTCCGAATACTTGCCGGGTTACTGGCAGGGTCGTCAATGGTTGTCAGGGTTCCATGGCTCGGTGGGGACGCTGATTGTCACCGCGGATTTCGCTGGTGTGTGGGCTGATAGCCGTTACTGGGAACAGGCCACCAAGGAACTCAAGGGCAGTGGCATTGAGTTGGTCAAGCTGCAACCAGGTCAGCCTGGGCCGCTGGAGTGGCTGGCCGAGCAAACACCGGAAGGCGGTGTGGTGGCAGTGGATGGTGCGGTGATGGCCGTCGCTTCGGCGCGCACCCTGGGCACCAGGCTGGCAGAGCGTGGGGCGCGCTTGCGTACCGATATCGACGTGCTTGATGCGGTTTGGACAGACCGGCCGAGTCTGCCGAGCCAGCCGATTTATGCCCATCTGCCACCGCAAGCGACCGTCAGCCGCGGCGAGAAGCTCGCCGCACTACGCGCCGGTTTGAAAGAGAAGGGCGCCGATTGGCACTTCATCGCGACCCTGGATGACATCGCCTGGCTGTTCAATCTGCGTGGCGGCGATGTTTCATTTAACCCCGTGTTTGTGTCGTTTGCGTTGATCAATCAACAGCAGGCCACGTTATTCGTGGCGCTGAGTAAAGTCGACGCGCAGCTGCGTGCTGTGCTCGAACAGGATGGCGTGACGTTGCGCGACTACAGCGAGGTAGCGGATGGCCTGCGTGGAATTCCTGGGGGTGACAGTTTGCAGGTTGACCCCGCCCGCGTAACCGCCGGGTTGCTGGAAAACCTCGATGCTGGCGTCAAGCTGATCGAAGGACTTAATCCGACCACATTGGCCAAATCCCGCAAGAGTCTGGCAGACGCGGAACATATCCGCCGGGCCATGGAGCAGGATGGCGCGGCGCTGTGCGAATTCTTCGCGTGGCTGGACAGTGCGCTGGGCCGTGAGCGCATCACGGAATTGACCATCGATGAACACCTGACTGCTGCTCGCACGCGTCGCCCCGATTATGTGTCGCTGAGTTTCAATACCATTGCTGCGTTCAACGCCAATGGCGCAATGCCGCACTACCATGCCACTGAGGAAGAGCATGCGGTGATCGAAGGCGATGGCTTGCTGCTGATTGACTCAGGCGGCCAATACTTGGGCGGTACAACGGATATCACGAGGATGGTGCCTATCGGTACGCCGAGTGAGGAGCAGAAACGAGACTGCACCCGAGTGCTGAAGGGCGTTATTGCGCTGTCCCGTGCGCATTTTCCCAAGGGGATTCTGTCGCCGCTGCTGGATTCCATTGCCCGTGCGCCGATCTGGGCTGAAGGCGTGGACTACGGTCACGGTACTGGGCACGGCGTGGGCTATTTCCTCAATGTGCATGAAGGCCCCCAAGTGATCGCCTACCAGGCTGCCGCTGCGCCGCAAACGGCAATGCAGCCTGGGATGATCACTTCCATTGAGCCGGGCACCTACCGTCCGGGACGTTGGGGTGTACGTATCGAGAACCTGGTATTGAACCGAGAAGCGGGCAAGACCGAGTTTGGTGAGTTCCTCTCGTTTGAAACCCTGACGTTGTGCCCGATAGACACTCGTTGCCTGGAGCCGTCGCTGCTCACGGCGGATGAGCGTGAGTGGTTCAATATGTATCACGCGCAAGTGCGTGAACGCTTGAGCCCGTTGCTGGACGGCGCAGGGCTTGAGTGGTTACAGCTGCGTACGGCGCCTATTTGATTTAATGCAAACGCCGCTTGCGATCTGCTGCAAGCGGCGTTCAAGGATGAGTGTTAATCGAGCGCTGATTACGCACTGAGCAGTCGTCGGTGACTGCTCGAAGGCGATTACTTACAGATGACGATCATGCTGCGGCTGGTGTAGCCGGCAGGGTTGAGTCCGAAGGGGTAGTCCCCCGGTTCCTCTGAGTTGTCACCGGACTTGGCTATAACCCGATAACCCTTGGTGCCGCACGAGTTGGTTGCACTGGTGTAGCACTGGTCCCAAGAGGAGGACAGGCCTGAACAGTTGATATGCAGCCCTTTTTTGCCACGTTTTACTTCTGTCTTGGTAGTCGCGGCACAGCCAGCAATGGCCACGACCATTAACAGTATCAAAATTCGTTTCATTCCCATCCTTAATAGCCACTTCGCAATACCTGAAGCTGGCTTTACTCGCTCTCGAGTGTAGCGTTCGCGCTGTCCCTGTCGAAAAACTCCATGAATGACATTCGTTTACCACTTAAACATGGCCTAAATGAGTGGCAAATGCCAGAGCTACATTCAACGATGATTCAATCTGCCGGAACCAGCGGTTTCGAGTCATTGCGCATCGTCAGCGTCGCGCCTACCGAGGCCAGGATAATGCAGGTGATGGCCAGCCATTGCGCCAGGGACAAGTACTCTTGCAGGAAGAACAGGCCTGAAAGCGCGCCGAATGCAGGTTCGATGCTCATGAGGGTGCCAAAGGTTCGGGCGGGGAGGCGCGTCAGCGCTACCATTTCCAGAGTGTAGGGCAGGGCGGTGGACAGGATGGCCACGCCGATGGCTATTGGAATCAGCGCAGGGGTCAGTAATGCGCTTCCGGCATGCACGATGCCGATGGGCGCGACAAACAGGGCGGCGATCATCACGCCCAATGCGGCGGTCTGGACGCCATTGTCGTTACCGGCCTTCTGTCCGAACAGTATGTAGAGTGCCCAGCAGACGCCGGCCCCCAATGCATACGCTGCGCCGACCAAGTCGATGCCGCTGCTGGCTTCCCCGATGGGAATCAATAGAAGCAGCCCGACGATCGCGAGGGCAATCCACAAAAAATCTACTGCTCTACGTGACGCGTAGATGGCGACAGCAAGCGGCCCGGTGAATTCGAGGGCTACAGCGATGCCCAGAGGCACGCTGCGCAATGACATATAGAAGAGGAAGTTCATGCCGCCCAGGGCCATTCCGTAGATGATCACGGTGCGCAGGGACTTGGCGGTCAATCTGGCACGCCACGGTCGCAATATAAGAAGCATGATCACACTGGCGAAGATCAGGCGCAGGGTCGTGGTGCCTTGCGCGCCGACAATCGGGAACATGCTCTTGGCCAATGAGGCTCCGGACTGGATGGATGCCATGGCAATCAGCAGTAGGCCGACAGGAAACAATGCAGAGGCCAGACTGCGGGAGGAGGTGGTCATTGGGAGGTGCGTCCAAGGTGATATTTGATAGGCAGAGTTCGCTATGATGCTTAACAGTGTGGAAATGAGCAATATATTGCTCATTTTTGTGCGGTTGAGCGTCTACATATAGAGGGATATGCGGGTATGTAGACGGTTTGATAGAAAAACCAAATTAACCCTTGACGCCAGATTCTGTGAGCCTATAATTCGCCCCACT
>NZ_JADDUM010000081.1 GCF_015163715.1 Pseudomonas cyclaminis | reverse complement strand
CCCCTCCCACATTTGGTTCTGCGTAGGCTTGAGGTCCAGGTTAGAACAAATCGATCGGCGCCGCCTCATCCGCTGGCAGCGGGCTGCCTGGTGCAACGCCGTTACCCAGTTCATTGACCGACGGCGGCGTGTCTTCGCTCTTGAACAGTTCGAAGTATGCGTTAGGCGTGCTTGGCGATGCCGCACGGCCACTCACCGGGTCGATCCGCAGGCTGAGGATGCCTTCCGGCTCCGGCTGGGTATGCAGCGGCTTGTCCTTCAAGGCAGCGCCCATGTAACTCATCCAGATCGGCAGCGCGACCGTGCCACCGAATTCGCGACGACCGAGGCTTTCCGGCTGGTCGTAACCGGTCCACACGGTGGTCACGTAGTCGGCGTTATAGCCGGAGAACCAGGCATCCTTGGATTCGTTGGTGGTACCGGTCTTGCCGGCGATGTCCGCACGGCCCAGGGCCAGGGCGCGGCGACCGGTGCCTTTTTTGATCACGTCTTCGAGGATGCTGTTAAGGATGTACGTGGTCCGGCCATCCACGATGCGCTCGGCCACGGCGGGTGCCTGCGGCTCCGGTGCAGCAGCATTTGCGGCTGGCGCAGCGCCTGGGGTTGGCTCAATGGTGATACCGCCATTGCTCGGCGCTGCCAGCCCGTCAGTGGCCGCCACACCGTTGACCACATCGCCCGGCACTCGCGGCGGGTTGGCGGTGAACAGGGTATCGCCATTGCGGCTTTCGATCTTGTCGATCAGGTACGGCGTGATCTTGTAGCCGCCGTTGGCAAACGTGCTCCAGCCGGTAGCGATTTCCATCGGTGTGAGCGTTGCGGTGCCGAGGGCCAGGGACAGGTTCGGCGGCAGGTCCGACTTGTTGAAGCCAAAGCGCGTGATGTAGTCGATGGTCTTGCCGACGCCCATCGCCTGCAGCAAGCGGATCGACACCAGGTTGCGCGACTTGTACAGCGCCTCGCGGATACGGATCGGGCCGAGGAAGGTGTTGGTGTCGTTCTTCGGGCGCCAGACCTTGTCCAGGTATTCGTCGACAAATACGATCGGCGCGTCGTTGACCAGGCTGGCGGCGGTGTAGCCGTTATCCAGTGCGGCGCTGTAGATGAACGGCTTGAAACTTGAGCCCGGCTGACGCTTGGCCTGTGTGGCGCGGTTGTAGTTGCTCTGCTCGAAGGCGAAGCCACCCACCAGGGCGCGGATTGCACCGTTCTGCGGGTCCAGCGAGACCAGCGCGCCTTGGGCCAGCGGCACCTGGCTGAATTTCAGGCTGTCGTCTTTTTGGCGTAACACGCGGATCAGGTCACCCACTTGGGCCACGTCCGACGGCTGCTTGGGCATCGGCCCCATGCTGTTGGTATTCAGGAATGGGCGCGCCCACTTCATGCTGTCCCAGGCGACATGGGCTTCCCCGGTACGGGTCAATACCTGCACGCCGTCTTTCTTCACCTGGGTCACGATGGCCGGCTCCAGGCCACTGATTGCGCGTTGTTTGCCCAGCTCGGTGGTCCAGGCGCTCAGGGTTTTGCCCGGCAGGCGCGATTCAGGGCCACGGTAGCCATGGCGCTGGTCGTAGGTGATCAGGCCCGAATGCACTGCGTCATTGGCGATGTCCTGCAAGTCGCTCGGAACGGTCGTGGTCACGCGGAAGCCTTCGGTGTAAGCCTCGCTGCCATAACGGCCGACCATCTCGGCACGCGCCATTTCAGCGATGTAGGGGGCGTTCACTTCCGGCGTCGGTACGTGGTAGCTGGCGTTCAGCGGCTCGGCTATCGCGTTCTCATAAGCGGCTTGGTCGATCTTGCCCAGTTTGTACATGCGCCCCAGGATCCAGTCGCGGCGCTCTTTGCTGCGCGCCGGGTTGGCCAGGGGGTTGAAGCGCGAAGGCGCCTTGGGCAGGCCGGCAATCATCGCCATCTGCGCCAGGCTGGCGTCGCGAATGGACTTGCCGTAGTACACCTGGGACGCGGCTTCGATGCCGTAGGCACGGTTGCCCAGGTAGATCTTGTTGACGTAAAGCTCAAGGATCTCGTCCTTGGTCAACTGACGCTCGATCTGCAATGCCAGCAGGATCTCGGTGGCTTTGCGCGAAAAGCTGCGTTCGCTGGTGAGGAAGAAGTTCTTCGCCACCTGCATGGTGATCGTGCTGCCACCCGATTGAATGTGTCCGCTTTTTACCAGCTGCGTGGCGGCGCGCACCAGGCTGCTGGGGTCGACGCCATAGTGATTGGCAAAATTATCGTCTTCGGCCGACAGCAGGGCGCTGATGAAATTGGGCGGAATGTCGGCAAAACGGATCGGTGTGCGGCGCATTTCGCCGAACTCCGCGATCAGTTTTTCATCGCTGCTGTAGACCCGCAAAGGAATCTGCAACTGGATACTTCTGAGTGCCTCTACGGAGGGCAAACCCGGACTAAGGTAGAGGTAGGCCCCGCTGAGTACGAGCAGCAGCCCGCAGACGATCGCGACAATGGAGTACCCGAAAAACTTCAGCAGACGAATCAAGGCTTTTGGATTTCCAGAGAAAAGAATGGGTTACGCGTCGGGGCATGCATGGCAAACGATGGATCAACCCGAGCTGCAGATAAAAAGCGGGGAAAAACGCTGGGCATTAAAGCATTTTTCGCCTTGGGGCGTCATTCGCGGCGCTTGAACAAGTCGACCGAATGCAGGGTGTACAACAGCAATCAGGCGGTATGACAGGCAAAGTTTTAGGGAGTTTTATGGGAAAGGGATTTTTCAGGCGAAAAGTCGACACCGTCCTGGGTGTCGACATCAATGAAACGGCGATCAAAGTAGTTGAATTGAGCCGTTCAGCCGGCGGTTACACCGTGAAAGGCTACGCCACACAGGGGCTGCCGGCTCATGCGGTGGTCGACGGCACCTTGCTGGACCTGGAAGGCATAGGGCAAGCGTTGCACCTGGCTGTGTCCAGGCTGCATACGTCTGCCAGGCAGGCGGCGGTCGCCGTGGCGGGCCCTTCGGTCATTACGCGGGTAATTGAAGTGCAGGCGGGGCTCGACGACGACGAAATGGCGCACAGGATTCAAGTGGAGGCGGATCAATACATCCCTTACCCGCTGGAGGAGGTGGCGCTGGACTTTCAGGTTCAGGGGGTGTCGGAGCAAGATCCGACTCGGGTCAAAGTATTGCTGGCGGCATGTCTGAAGGAGCATGTCGAGGCCCGTGAAGCGGTTTTGGCCCTGGCGGGGCTGGTCGCCAGTGTGGTCGATGTCGAAGGGTTTGCATTGGCGCGCGCTTGCAGTCAGGATTTCGCCAGCTTCACACCGGGCCATCGAGTCGATGGTAAACAATGGGTCGTGGATGCCCCAGGGATGGGAGTCGCTTGCGGGTTGGCCCTGAGGAGTTTCGCTGGATGACACGAATCAATCTTTTGCCTTGGCGCCAGGCGCTGGCGGAACGGCGGCGTAAATATTTCCTGATGCTGCTGGCGGCGTTTGCCTGCGTGGCGCTCGCAGCGGTGTGGCTGGCGGATCAGGTGATCGACCAGGCCATCGACCGGCAGGTGACACGAAACAATCATGCGGCCAAGGACGTCGCCGTCCTGGACTCGCGCATCAAGACCATCGACGACCTGCAGGTGCAAAGCCAGCAACTGGCAGAACGCATGAAGGTTGTGCAGGACCTGCACGATAATCGCTCTGCCGGCGCACAGTTGCTCGATCAATTGGCCCGTGCGGTGCCTGATGGCGTGCATTTGCATGAGGTTGTGGCCAAGGGCGATACGGTGAGTATCAGCGGCAGTGCCGAGTCCAGCCAGGACATTGCCCAGTTGATGCGTCGCCTTGAAGCCTCCGAAGGCGCCCATTCCACGCGCCTGCAACATGTGCGAACCGAGGGCACTCGCGGCAACAATGAATTCCAGCTGATGGTGCGCCATGGAGAATCCTCCGAGGCCCAGCCATGAGCCTGCCCAGGCTCGAATTTTCCGCGCTGACTCACCACGCTGCAAAATGGCCCTTACCCGGCAGGGTTCTGCTGGGCTGTGCGCTGGCCGGTGTGGTACTGGTGGTGGGCGACCCTGTATACCTGGGCCCGTCGCGGGAGCGGCTGCATCAGGTCGAGGTGCAGGAAGCTGCCTTGCAGCAGCAACACGCGGAAAAAACTGTCTTGGCCAGCAGCCTCGAAGAGCAGGCTCGCCAGTTCCAACTGATGCAGGAGCAGGCCAGCGGGCTTTTGCAGCAATTGCCAGGTGAGTCCGAAATGCCCGGCTTGCTGGAGGATATTGCGCGGTTGGCTTTGGCCAATGGGTTGGTGATTGAGAACATTGCGCCGTTGGATGATCAGCCTCGGCCGGTCTATAACGAACAGCCCGTTCAACTTGGCGTCACCGGCGCTTATCACGACCTTGCGACGTTCGTGAGTGCCCTGGGTGGCCTGTCACGCATCGCTACGGTGCATGATGTCGCGCTGCGACGAGACGGCAAGCTGCTGAGCCTTGACCTGGTGGTCAAGAGCTACTGGCAAAGGCAGCAAGGCGTTAAGCGAGGTGTGCCTGCCATGCAAGGGCAATCCTTTGTTTATAACGCCTCCGGTCTTCGTGATCCGTTTCAGCCCCTTGCCTTGCATGTCGATCATGCGCCTGGCCGCGCAGCTGTCGCCCCGGACCTCGCCCGCCCGCGTGGGGCCCTGGAAAGCCTGTCCGTCGATCAGTTCGACATGGTTGGCACATTGTCTCGTGGGTCGCGGATCTTCGCCCTGCTGCGCCAGGCGTCGACAGTGCATCGCCTGGCAGTCGGGGACTACCTTGGGCCGGATCATGGTCGGATCACGGCGATTCATGACGGCCATGTCGAACTGGTCGAGTTGTTTCCCGATGAACAGGGTGCATGGCTGGAACGCACGCGAACCCTCGAACTAAACCTCAACACATAACGGAATCAAACAATGAAAAGGACTTTCTCGTCCTTCGGTGTGGCGCTATGGATAGCGTTCACGGCACCGATGGCTGCCGCTGTGCCCAATCGTGTGGATCTCATCCAGCTACCGCCTCCTGGCAATGCGCTGTCGGGCGCCTATACAGGTGACAAGCTGAGCCTCAACTTCCAGGACATCGGCCTGCGCGCTGTATTGCAGCAAATCGCAGATGTGGCAGGCCTCAATCTGGTGGCCAGCGACGACGTGCAGGGCTCCATCACCCTGCGCCTTAGGGACGTGCCTTGGGATCAGGCATTGGATCTGGTGCTGCAAACCAAAGGCTTGGACAAGCGCATAAAGGCCGGCGTCCTGCTGGTGGCGCCCGCCGAGGAGTTGGCCGCTCGTGAACTGCTGACGCTGGAGTCGCGTAAGCAGATGGCCGACCTGGCGCCGCTGCGCCGAGAGCTCTTGCAGGTCAACTACGCCAAGGCGTCAGACCTGGCCAAGCTGTTCCAGTCGGTGAACGGCTTTGAAGGCACGACGGATGAGCGTGGTTCAGTCGCCGTGGATGACCGCACCAACAACATCATTGCCTACCAGACCGGCGAGCGGCTGGAGGAACTAAGGCGGATCGTCGCGCAGTTGGACATTCCGGTGCGCCAGGTGATGATCGAGGCGCGGATTGTCGAGGCCAATGTCGACTACGACAAAAGCCTGGGTGCACGCTGGGGTGGGCGGCTCAATCGAGGCAATTGGGCTGCCGGAGGCATCCAGAAGCCTCTTCCGGATGGAGCCCAAGCCCCGGAAAATCCGCCCAGCTCGCCGTTTGTGGATCTGGGCTCGCTCACGGGTACCTCCGGTCTTGGTATCGCGTATATCACCGACAACCTGCTACTGGACCTGGAACTGACCGCCATGGAGAAAACCGGTAATGGTGAAATCGTCTCGCAGCCCAAGGTGGTCACGTCCGATAAGGAAACCGCACGCATTTTGAAGGGCACCGAAATTCCCTACCAGGAATCCACCTCCCAGGGTGCGACGTCAGTGTCGTTCAAGGAGGCCTCCCTGTCATTGGAGGTCACCCCGCAAATCACCCCCGATGATCATGTGATCATGGTGGTCAAGGTCACCAAGGATGAGCCCGACTACCTCAACAAACTCAACGACGTACCGCCGATCAAGAAAAACGAGGTCAATGCCAAGGTGCTGGTCAAGGATGGCGAGACCATCGTCATTGGCGGGGTTTTCTCCAATACCCAAAGCAAAGTGGTAGATAAAGTGCCATTTTTGGGCGATGTGCCGTATCTTGGCCGCCTTTTCCGGCGCGATGTGGTGGCGGATAAAAAATCCGAGCTGCTGGTATTCCTGACTCCGCGTATTATGAATAACCAGGCGATTGCTGTGAGTCGTTGATTCTGTGCGAAATTTGATTCTTGTAGGACCGATGGGGGCTGGAAAAAGCACCATCGGCCGTTTGCTGGCCAAAGAGCTGCGCCTGCCATTCAAAGATTCCGACAAGGAAATTGAATTGCGCACGGGTGCCAATATCCCATGGATCTTCGATAAGGAAGGCGAGTTGGGCTTTCGTGACCGTGAGCAGGCGATGATCGCCGAGCTTTGTGGCTGCGACGGCGTGGTATTGGCCACCGGCGGTGGCGCGGTGATGCGCGATGAAAACCGTCGGGCGCTGCATGCCGGTGGTCGGGTGGTCTATCTGCATGCGTCGGTTGAGCAGCAGGTGGGCCGCACCGCCCGCGATCGCAATCGCCCGTTGCTGCGTACGGCCAACCCGGAAAAAACCTTGCGCGACCTGCTCACGCTGCGCGATCCGCTGTATCGGGAAATCGCCGATCTGGTGGTGGAAACCGATGAGCGGCCTCCGCGGATGGTGGTCCTCGACATTCTTGAGCGCCTGCAACGGCTGCCACCCCGTTAAAGACAAGCTCGAAATGCGCTATTCTCGGCGGCGCGCTATCACCCTGCAGGGTGTGGCGTAGAGCCATCAGGCGGTGTCGGATCTCGACGCTGCCGATCGTCAACACATCTTCAACGCGGGGACACATGCAGACACTTAAGGTCGATCTAGGCGAGCGCAGCTACCCGATCCATATTGGCGAAGGTCTGCTGGACCAGCCCGAGTTGCTCGCACCGCATATTGCCGGGCGGCAAGTGGCGATCATCTCCAACGAAACGGTCGCGCCGCTGTATCTTGAGCGTCTGAGCCGCAGCCTGGCGGCGTACTCAGTGATCTCCGTGATTCTGCCGACGGCGAAGCCCACAAGAACTGGGAAACCCTGCAACTGATTTTTGATGGCCTGCTCACCGCACGCCATGATCGCCGCACCACCGTAATTGCCCTGGGCGGCGGTGTGATCGGCGACATGGCTGGCTTTGCAGCAGCCTGCTACCAGCGTGGTGTGGACTTCATCCAAGTGCCGACGACCCTGTTGTCCCAGGTCGATTCGTCGGTGGGCGGCAAGACCGGTATCAACCACCCGTTGGGCAAGAATATGGTCGGCGCGTTCTACCAGCCCCAGGCCGTACTGATCGACACCGCGACCCTCAACACCTTGCCGCCGCGCGAGCTGTCTGCGGGCCTGGCGGAAGTCATCAAGTACGGGCTGATCTGCGATGAGCCATTCCTGACCTGGCTGGAAGAACACGTGGACGCCCTGCGCGGCCTCGACCAGGTAGCCCTGACCGAAGCGATTTCCCGCTCCTGCGCCGCCAAGGCGCTGGTGGTGAATGCTGACGAACGGGAGTCCGGTGTACGGGCTACCCTGAACCTGGGCCACACCTTCGGCCATGCGATCGAAACGCACATGGGCTATGGTGTGTGGTTGCATGGTGAAGCCGTAGCGGCTGGCACGGTAATGGCACTTGAGATGTCGCAACGCCTGGGCTGGATCAGCGCCCAGGAGCGTGATCGCGGTATCCGCCTGTTCCAGCGCGCCGGCCTGCCGGTGATTCCGCCTGAGGAAATGACCGAGGCGGACTTCCTCGAACATATGGCGATAGACAAGAAAGTGATCGACGGTCGACTGCGACTGGTACTGCTAAGCCACATGGGTGAAGCGGTGGTGACCGACGATTATCCGAAAGAGATTTTACAGGCCACGCTGGGAGCGGATTACCGCGCCCTGGCCCAGCTTAAAGGTTAATAAGATCCCGATGACTAGTTTGCATGCCGACGAGGCGTTCCTCGGCCATTACCACTTAAGCCACGACCCTTTTGCTCCGCGGGTGCCTGGTTTCAAATTTTTTCCGGCCCAGCGCAAGCCGGTGCTCGGGCAACTGCACCACCTCGCACGCTACAGCCAGCTGCTGTTGGTTGTAACCGGCCCGTTGGGCAGCGGCAAAACCTTGCTGCGCCAAGCCCTGGTTGCCAGCACCAACAAGCAATCGGTGCAGAGCGTGGTGGTGTCGGCCCGTGGCAACGGCGATGCGGCCGGTGTGCTGCGTCAGGTTGCCCAGTCCCTGGACGTGTCCACTGCCGAACCGAGCGCGATCCTCAAGCAGATCGTGCAACTGGGCCTTACCGGCCAGGAAGTCTACCTGCTGGTGGATGACGCCGAGCAGCTCGACGAATCCGCCCTGGAAGCGCTGTTGGCGCTGGCGGCCGGTACGCCGGAAGGTCGTCCCCATGTGTTCCTGTTCGGTGAGTCGTCGCTGATCGCCGATCTCGAGCAGATCAGCGGTGATCAGGAGCTGTTCCACGTCATCGAATTGCAGCCGTACGAAGAAGAGGAAACCCGCGAATACCTGGCTCAACGCCTCGAAGGCGCAGGGGCCGGTATCGAACTTTTCACGGCAAATCAGATCTCTGATATTCACGAAAGCTCCGACGGCTGGCCTGGCACCATCAACCAGGTTGCCCGCGATGCAATGATCGAAGCCATGATTGCCAGCCGCTCTGCGGTCAAGCGTCCAAAGATGGGGTTCACTATGCCTAAGAAGCACGTACTGGCGATTTCTGCCGTTGTCGTGGTCGCTGTTGCCGCCGCCTGGTTGATCCCGGGCCGCAACAAGGCGCCGACCACCGCCAGCGCGCCAACCGAACAGGCGCAGTTGCCACTGGGCAAGCCTACGCCGAATGTCGAGTTCGCCAACTCCGGCCAGCCGACCAACCTGCCAATGGTGGGTCAGCCTGTGATGCGCGGCCCGCTGGCCGAAGAAGCCGGTGGCATCTCCGAAGGCGACGACGGCGTACCGGTA
The DNA here is from genome assembly GCF_015163715.1 of Pseudomonas cyclaminis. Taxonomy (GTDB): domain Bacteria; phylum Pseudomonadota; class Gammaproteobacteria; order Pseudomonadales; family Pseudomonadaceae; genus Aquipseudomonas; species Aquipseudomonas cyclaminis. The sequence goes on along the minus strand of NZ_JADDUM010000081.1, from coordinate 4,784 downwards.
GAGGGCTCCAGCGCCACACCACCGACCGTCACGACCACCGCGCCACCTGCGGGCGTGCCAGCGGGTCAACCTGCCACCAAGCCAGCCGCCGTGCCGACACCGGCACCAACCATCGCGACTGCCAAGCCTGCACCTGTCACCAAGCCCGTAGCGCCCGCTCCGGCAGCCAAGCCTGCGCCAGTGACCAAGCCTGTGGAAAAACCTGCCACTGTCGCCAAGGCAGGCGCCGCGGGCAGCAGCTGGTACGCCAGCCAGCCGACCGGCAACTTCGTGGTGCAGATCCTTGGCACCAGCTCCGAAGCCAACGCCCAGGCGTTCGTGAAAGAGCAGGGCGGCGAGTACCGTTATTTCAAGAAAGTGCTCAACGGCAAGCCTCTCTACGTGATCACCTACGGCAACTTCGCCAGCCGTGCCGCAGCTGATTCTGCGATCAAAACCTTGCCAGCGAAGGTTCAGGCTGGTAAACCTTGGCCTCGCACTGTTGCCAGCGTTCAACAAGAACTCGCAACTGCTCGCTGAAGATCCGGCGGCCTTACCCAGGCCGCCCCTCCCGGCACCTCAAAAAAACGACAACAGCGTGCAGCCCTGAAGGCCGCGCGCTTTGTGGTGTCTGCGTCACGGTAGCTTTTGAGTCGTAGCGGTCAGAATTAAAAAAGTTTTGACTAGCACAGCATATCGCTTTAAACCTTTCATAAATGCGACATAGATTTGCGACATTTCGTCGCTAAATTTGTGAGCGTCTGTGGCGGTGTGTACAATGACCTCCCTTTTGCCCCCGCTAAGCCGGCGTACGTTCGGCGTGGAAGGTAACCGGTTGAATTGAAAAGAAATTTGCCTCGGTATAAGAGGCAGCCTGGTGAGAAAGTGTCTATGAAAGCAGGTCTGTACCAACCCGATGAATTCAAGGATAACTGCGGTTTCGGCCTGATAGCCCACATGCAGGGCGAGCCCAGTCATACCCTTTTGCAAACGGCCATCGAGGCCCTGACCTGCATGACCCACCGCGGTGGGATCAACGCCGACGGCAAGACCGGTGACGGTTGCGGCTTGCTGATTCAAAAGCCCGACCAATTCCTGCGCACTGTCGCCAAAGAGCATTTCGCGGTCGAACTGCCCAAGCAGTACGCCGTGGGCATGGTGTTTTTCAACCAGGACCCGGTTAAAGCCGAAGCTGCTCGCGAGAACATGAACCGCGAGATCGCCGCTGCCGGCCTGCAACTCGTCGGCTGGCGCAAAGTGCCCATCGACACCAGCGTGCTCGGCCGCCTGGCCCTGGAGCGCCTGCCGCAGATCGAGCAAGTGTTCATTGCCGGTGATGGCCTGAGCGACCAGGATATGGCGATCAAGCTGTTCACGTCCCGTCGCCGCTCGTCGGTGCTTAACGCTGCCGATGCCGACCACTACATCTGCAGCTTTTCCCACAAGACCATCATTTATAAAGGCCTGATGATGCCGGCGGACTTGACCGCCTTCTATCCAGACCTGAGCGATGAGCGCCTGCAAACCGCAATCTGCGTGTTCCACCAGCGCTTCTCCACCAACACCCTGCCGAAATGGCCGCTGGCCCAGCCGTTCCGCTTCCTCGCCCACAACGGCGAGATCAACACCATCACCGGCAACCGCAACTGGGCCGTGGCCCGTCGTACCAAGTTCGCCAACGATTTGATGGATTTGGAAGAGCTCGGCCCGCTGGTCAACCGCGTGGGTTCCGACTCCTCCAGCATGGACAACATGCTCGAGCTGATGGTCACCGGCGGCATCGACCTGTTCCGTGGCGTGCGCATGATCATTCCGCCTGCGTGGCAGAACGTCGAGACCATGGACCCGGACCTGCGTGCATTCTACGAGTACAACTCGATGCACATGGAGCCGTGGGACGGCCCGGCCGGCGTGGTCATGACCGACGGCCGCTACGCGGTGTGTCTGCTCGACCGTAACGGTCTGCGCCCGGCGCGTTGGGTCACCACCACCAACGGCTTCATCACCCTCGCGTCGGAAATCGGCGTGTGGAACTACCAGCCCGAAGACGTCATCGCCAAAGGCCGTGTGGGCCCTGGCCAGATCCTGGCCGTGGACACCGAAACCGGGCAGATCCTCGACACTGACGCCATCGACAACCGCTTGAAGTCGCGTCACCCGTACAAGCAATGGCTGCGCAAGAACGCCCTGCGCATCCAGGCGACCATGGAAGACAACGACCACGGTTCGGCTTTCTACGACGTCGACCAGCTCAAGCAGTACATGAAGATGTACCAGGTCACGTTCGAAGAGCGCGACCAGGTGCTGCGTCCACTCGGCGAGCAAGGCTACGAGGCGGTCGGCTCCATGGGCGATGACACGCCGATGGCCGTGCTGTCCCAGCGCGTGCGCACGCCGTACGACTATTTCCGCCAGCAGTTCGCCCAGGTGACCAACCCACCGATCGATCCGCTGCGCGAAGCCATCGTGATGTCCCTGGAAGTGTGCCTCGGTGCCGAGCGCAACATCTTCAGGAATCGCCTGAGCACGCCTCCCGCGTGATCCTCAGCTCGCCTGTGATTTCGCCGGCCAAGTGGCGCTCGTTGATGACCCTGGATCGCCCGGGCTTCGACCGCCAGATCATCGACCTGAACTACGACGAGAGCCTCGGCCTTGAAGCCGCTGTGCGCAACGTCGCCGACCAGGCCGAAGAAGCCGTGCGCGCAGGTCGTACCCAGATCGTGCTGACCGACCGCCATATCGCGCCAGGCAAGCTGCCGATCCACGCTTCACTGGCCACCGGCGCGGTGCACCACCGCCTGACCGAAAAAGGCCTGCGCTGCGACTCCAACATTCTCGTGGAAACCGCCACCGCTCGCGACCCGCATCACTTCGCGGTGCTGATCGGCTTCGGCGCCTCGGCGGTGTACCCGTTCCTGGCTTACGAAGTGCTGGGCGACCTGATCCGTACCGGTGAAGTACTGGGCGACCTCTATGAGGTGTTCAAGAACTACCGTAAAGGCATCACCAAAGGCCTGCTGAAGATCCTGTCGAAGATGGGCATCTCCACCGTCACGTCTTATCGCGGCGCTCAATTGTTCGAAGCCATCGGCCTGTCCGAAGAAGTCTGCGACCTGAGCTTCCGTGGCGTGCCGAGCCGCATCAAAGGTGCGCGTTTCGTCGACATCGAAGCCGAACAGAAAGCCCTGGCGGCCGAAGCCTGGAGCGCGCGCAAGCCGATCCAGCAAGGCGGCCTGCTCAAGTTCGTGCACGGTGGCGAGTACCACGCCTACAACCCGGACGTGGTCAGCACCCTGCAAGCCGCCGTGCAGCAGGGCGACTACGCCAAGTTCAAGGAATACACCTCGCTGGTGGATAACCGCCCGGTGTCGATGATTCGCGACCTGTTCAAGGTGAAGACCCTGGACACGCCGATGGACATCAGCGAAGTCGAGCCGCTGGAATCGATCCTCAAGCGCTTCGACTCTGCCGGTATTTCCCTGGGCGCCTTGTCGCCTGAGGCCCACGAAGCCCTGGCCGAAGCCATGAACCGCCTGGGTGCGCGTTCCAACTCCGGCGAAGGCGGCGAAGACCCGGCGCGCTACGGCACCATCAAGAGCTCGAAAATCAAGCAGGTGGCCACTGGCCGGTTCGGTGTGACCCCGGAATACCTGGTCAACGCCGAAGTGCTGCAGATCAAGGTTGCCCAGGGCGCCAAACCCGGTGAAGGCGGCCAGCTGCCAGGCGGCAAGGTCAACGGTCTGATCGCCAAGCTGCGTTATGCAGTGCCGGGCGTCACGCTGATCTCTCCACCGCCGCACCACGACATCTATTCGATTGAAGACTTGTCGCAGCTGATTTTCGACCTCAAGCAAGTCAACCCGAAGGCCCTGGTCTCGGTGAAACTGGTAGCGGAAGCCGGCGTGGGCACCATTGCCGCCGGTGTGGCCAAGGCCTATGCCGACCTGATCACCATCTCCGGCTACGACGGCGGCACCGGCGCATCGCCGCTGACCTCGATCAAGTACGCCGGCGCGCCGTGGGAACTCGGCCTGGCCGAAACCCACCAGACCCTGCGTGGCAACGACCTGCGCGGCAAGGTCCGTGTCCAGACCGACGGCGGTCTGAAAACCGGCCTCGACGTGATCAAGGCTGCGATCCTCGGCGCTGAAAGCTTCGGCTTCGGCACTGCACCGATGATTGCCCTGGGCTGCAAATACCTGCGCATCTGCCACCTGAACAACTGCGCTACCGGCGTCGCGACGCAGAACGAGAAGCTGCGCAAGGATCACTACATCGGCACCGTCGACATGGTGGTGAATTTCTTCACCTACGTCGCCGAAGAGACCCGTGAGTGGCTGGCCAAGCTGGGCGTGCGTTCGCTGGAAGAGCTGATCGGGCGTACCGACCTGCTGGAAATCCTGCAGGGCCAGACCGCCAAGCAGCACCACTTGGACCTGACGCCGTTGTTGGGCAGCGATCACATCCCGGCCGACAAACCGCAGTTCTGCGGCGTCGAGCGCAACCCGCCGTTCGATAAAGGCCTGCTGGCCGAGAAGATGGTCGACATGGCCGGTTCCTCGATCAGCGACGCCAGCGGTGGCGAATTCGCCCTGGATATCTGCAACTGCGACCGTTCCATCGGCGCACGCGTCTCCGGCGAAATCGCACGCAAGCACGGCAACCAAGGGATGGCCAAAGCGCCGATCACCTTCCGCTTCAAGGGCACGGCGGGTCAGAGCTTTGGCGTGTGGAACGCCGGCGGCCTGCACATGTACCTGGAAGGCGACGCCAACGACTACGTAGGCAAGGGCATGACCGGCGGT
>NZ_JADDUM010000080.1 GCF_015163715.1 Pseudomonas cyclaminis | reverse complement strand
GTAAGCGGCCAGCGAACACACCTTCAGAAATCCTGAATTAAGGGCGATGGTGTCCGCCTATTTTTAAGCGGACGCGATCACCCTTATCGCCAGGATTCTCATGCGCCAACGAAGCTCTTACCCCAAACCCTTCAAGGCCCAGGTCGTGCAGGAATGCCTGCAACCAGGCGCCACGGTGTCCAGCGTCGCCATCAGCCATGGCATCAACGCCAACGTCATCCGCAAGTGGCTGCCGATTTACCGGGACAAACCCGTCGCTCCACTTCCCGCGTTCGTACCGCTGCAACCGATACCTAAAAGGCACGCTGATGAAGCGGTGGTTATCGCACTGCCGCTGGGCGACAAATCCATCACGGTCAAATGGCCCATCTCCGACCCGGACGGCTGCGCACACTTTATCCGGAGCCTATCGCAATGATCCGCATCGACGCCATCTGGCTCGCCACGGAGCCCATGGACATGCGTGCCGGCACCGACACGGCGCTGGCCCGCGTGGTCGCAGTATTCGGTGCGGCGAAGCCGCACTGCGCTTATCTGTTCGCCAATCGCCGTGCCAACCGGATGAAGGTGCTGGTGCATGATGGCGTGGGCATCTGGCTTGCCGCACGGCGGTTGAACCAAGGGAAATTCCATTGGCTTGGCACTCATCGCGGCCTGGAAGTCGAACTCGACGCTGAACAACTTCAAGCGTTGGTGCTCGGTTTGCCATGGCAGCGGGTTGGCGCTAACGGCGCAATCACATTGATTTAGCCTTGTTTTTGCGCTGTGGCAGGTGGATCGCTTTGGTAAAATCCACTGCATGACTTCCTCGCCCAATCTCGACCAGATGACACCTGAACAACTGCGCGCACTCGCTGCGCAGTTGCTGTCGAAGGTCGACACCATGGGCCGAAAGAGCCATCGTGATGAGACGATCATCGAGCAGCTCTCTCACGAAATAGCCATCCTCAAGCGCCATAAGTTTGCCAAGCGCAGCGAGCAAATCAGCCCGGCGCAAGGCAGCTTGCTGGATGACCTGCTCAACACCGACCTTGAGGCCATCGAGGCAGAACTGAATGCGCTTCGTCCTACCCCGACGTCGGACGAAACCCGCCAAAAGCCCAAGCGCGCGCCGCTGCCGCCGCAGTTCCCACGTACCGTCATTAGTCACGAGCCAGAGAACACCCAGTGCGTTTGCGGGTGCCAGCTTCAGCGCATCGGCGAAGACGTCAGCGAGAAGCTGGATTACACACCGGGCGTGTTTACCGTTGAGCAGCATGTACGTGGGAAGTGGGCCTGCCGCCAGTGCGAAACACTGATCCAGGCGCCGGTACCGGCCCAAGTGATCGACAAGGGCATCCCAACTGCCGGGCTGTTGGCCCACGTGATGGTGGCCAAGTTTGCCGACCATCTTCCGCTGTACCGACAGGAAAAGATCTTTGGCCGTGTAGGCCTTGCGATCCCGCGCTCAACACTGGCTCAGTGGGTGGGCCAAACTGGCGTGCAACTCCAGCCGTTGGTGGATGCCCTGCGCGAGGCGGTGCTGGCTCAGCGAGTCGTGCATGCCGATGAAACCCCGGTGCAGATGCTAACGCCTGGCGAGAAGAAAACGCACCGAGCTTATGTCTGGGCTTATTGCACGACGCCGTTCTCGGCACTGAAGGCCGTGGTCTACGACTTCAGCCCCAGCCGTGCTGGGGAACATGCACGTAACTTCCTTGGCACGTGGAACGGCAAGCTGGTCTGCGATGACTTCGCGGGTTACAAGGCCAGCTTTGAACTGGGCATCACCGAAATCGGCTGCATGGCGCACGCTCGCCGTAAGTTCTTCGACCTGCATGTGGCGAACAAGAGCCAACTGGCCGAACAGGCACTGCACTCAATTGGCGGCCTGTACGAGATCGAGCGGCAAGCCAAAGAAATGAGCGATAAAGACCGCAGGCGATTACGTCAGGAAATAGCGGTTCCCATCGCAGGAAAGTTGCATGAGTGGATGCTGGCTCAGCGCGAGCTTGTGCCAGAAGGCTCGGCTACGGCCAAGGCTTTGGACTACAGCTTGAAACGCTGGGTAGCGCTGACGCGCTACTTGGATGATGGTGCTGTGCCCATCGACAATAATCCGGTGGAGAACACGATCAGGCCATGGGCGCTTGGGCGTTCCAATTGGTTGTTCGCTGGGTCTCTTCGTAGCGGTAAACGAGCGGCAGCGATCATGAGTTTGATCCAGTCGGCACGCATGAATGGACATGATCCGTATGCATATCTTAAGGATGTGCTGACGCGGCTGCCGAGGCAGAAGGCCAGTGAGATTGGGCATCTACTGCCGCATCAGTGGATGCCGGGCTGACCTGCGCAAGGTGACTCGGCTGAGCACTTATTCTAATTTTAGGAGAAAACCATCAAGGCTTTATCAATTGTACGGCCCAGTGGCGGCCGAATCGCTTCTGGCGAGAAAACCCTCGAAGTTCGTCGTTGGCATCCAGAATTAGATCCTTCCGAGGATCTCCTGATTGTCGAAAACGGCCGATTTCTCCATACCGATAGGGACGAAGACGATGACGGTATTGCCGTCGCAATTGTGCGCGTGAAAGCCGTGCGCCCCTTCATCCTCGCTGACATGCAAGCAGCTTGTGCAAGCTATTTTGAAGATGGCTGGCTCGCATGGGAGTTGAGTGACGTAAGGCCAGTCACACGCCCTGTGAGCATCCGTGCGTCCCGGGGTATTTACGAGGTAGATTTCAGCTTCTAGACGGACGCTGAACATTGAGCAAGATGTGTTGGGCAGACGCTTAC
>NZ_JADDUM010000008.1 GCF_015163715.1 Pseudomonas cyclaminis | reverse complement strand
AAAGTCAGGTAGAGCAGCACGAAGATGATCAACAGCGTGGCAGGCACCACCAGTTTGAGTCGTGCGTTGGCCCTTTCGAGAAACTCGAACTGCCCTGAGTAACTCAGGCTCATGCCGGGCTGCAACTTGACCTGTTCACTGACGACCCGACGCAGGTCGGCGACTACCGAGGCAATGTCCCGGCCACGCACGTCGATGTACACCCAACCAGAGGGTCGTGCGTTCTCGCTCTTGAGCATCGGCGGACCGTCCGTGACTTTGACCTTCGCCACTGTGCCAAGGGTGATCTGGCTCCCTAGCGGGGTATAGATCGGCAATTGCTCCAAGGCACCGAGCGAGTCACGCCACTCCCGTGGGTAACGCACGTTGATCGGGAAGCGTGCGAGCCCTTCAATGGTCTCACCGACATTTTCACCGCCGATAGCGCCGGCCACGATCGACTGCACATCGGCGATATTCAGCCCGTAGCGGGCGGCGGCTTTGCGGTCGATATCCACATCGATGTAGCGACCACCGGTCAGTCGCTCGGCCAGAGCCGAACTGACACCGGGCACCCCCTTGGCCACTCGCTCGACCGCCTGAGTCGCGGCATCGATCTCCGTCAGGTTGGTGCCGGCAACTTTCACTCCGATGGGACTCTTGATCCCCGTAGCCAGCATGTCGATACGGTTACGAATCGGTGGTATCCAGATATTCGTCAGCCCAGGGACTCGTACCACTCGATCCAGTTCTTCCACTAACTTTTCCTGGGTCATGCCTGGACGCCATTGCTCGTGCGGCTTGAACTGGATCGTGGTTTCGAACATCTCCAGCGGTGCGGGGTCGGTGGCGGTTTCAGCGCGCCCCGCTTTACCGAAGACGTGTTCGACTTCAGGCACGGTCTTGATCAAACGGTCAGTCTGTTGCAGCAGTTGTGCCGCTTTCTGCGCCGACAATCCCGGCAGAGCTGAAGGCATATAGAGCAGATCACCCTCGTCCAACGGGGGGAGAAACTCGCCACCCAAGCGAGACATTGGCCATAGCGCACTGACAAAAACCAATAGCGCCACCAGCAGCGTGATCTTTGGCCGACGCAAGACTGCGTCCAGGGCTGGCTGATAGATCCGAATCAACCACCGGTTCAACGGGTTCTGATGTTCACTGGGAATTCGTCCCCGAATCCAGTAGCCCATCAGCACCGGCACCAAGGTCACTGACAATCCCGCCGCTGCAGCCATGGCGTAGGTCTTGGTGAATGCCAAAGGACCGAACAGCCGTCCTTCCTGAGCTTCCAGCGTGAACACCGGAATGAACGACAGAGTGATGATCAACAAACAGAAGAACAGCGCGGGGCCTACCTCTGCCGCCGCTTCGGTCATTACATGCCAATGACGCTCACCCTTCAGTTCTTCCCCCGGATTCGCCGCGTGCCAAGCCTCGATCTTCTTGTGGGCGTTCTCGATCATCACCACGGCGGCATCGACCATGGCGCCGATGGCGATGGCTATCCCGCCCAAGGACATGATGTTGGCGTTGATGCCCTGGTAGCGCATGACGATGAAGGCAATCAGCACCCCCACCGGCAGCGAAATGATCGCCACCAGGGATGAGCGCAGGTGCCAGAGGAAGATCCCGCAGACCAGCGCGACGACGATGAACTCTTCGATTAGCTTGTGGCTGAGATTTTCCACAGCGCGATCGATCAGCTTGCTACGGTCGTAGGTGGTGACGATTTCCACCCCGGCTGGCAGACTCCTTTTCAGTTCGTCGAGTTTGGTCTTGACCGCTGCAATGGTCTCGCGCGCATTCTTGCCGCTGCGCAAAATCACCACACCGCCGACGGTCTCGCCTTCGCCGTCGAGTTCGGTGATGCCACGCCGCATTTCCGGACCCAACTGGATCGTGGCGACATCGCCAAGGGTCACCGGCACTCCTCCCGAAGCCAGCTTGAGCGGGATCGCCCGAAAGTCATTGAGCGTCTTCAGGTAGCCGGAAGCACGCACGATGAACTCGGTCTCCGCCATCTCCAGCACCGCGCCACCGGTTTCCTGGTTGGCCTTGCCGATGGCTTCGGTCACCTCAGCCTGAGTAATACCGAGGCTGGCCAGTTTGAGCGGATCAAGCTGCACTTGGTACTGCTTGACCATGCCGCCCACGGTGGCCACTTCCGCCACGTTGGGCAGGGTCTTGAGTTCGAACTTGAGGAACCAATCCTGAAGTGCGCGTAGCTGCGCCAGGTCGTGTCCGCCACTGCGATCCACCAGTGCGTACTGATAGATCCAGCCCACCCCCGTCGCATCCGGTCCCAACGCCGGCTTGGCGCTGGCCGGCAACCGACTTTGTATTTGGCTCAGATATTCCAACACCCGCGAGCGAGCCCAGTACAAGTCAGTGCCGTCTTCGAACAGCACGTAAACGAAGCTGTCACCGAAGAAGGAATAGCCACGCACCGTCTTGGCACCCGGTACTGAGAGCATGGTGGTGGCCAACGGATAGGTCACCTGGTTCTCAACAATCTGCGGCGCTTGTCCCGGAAAAGGGGTGCGGATGATCACCTGAACATCCGAGAGATCTGGCAGCGCATCGATGGGCGTGCTCTGCACCGACCAAATGCCCCAGGCCGTGACAAACAGCGTCGCCAGTAGCACCAGGAATCGGTTGGCCACTGACCAACGAATCAGGGCAGCGATCATGGCTGGTTCCCCGATTTTTCCAGGTGCTCAACACGCAGGCCATCGTCGGTCTGACTCACCGCAACCCGAACCTTGTCACCCGCTTTCAGTCCCTGCATCAGCGCCGGGTTGGCGAGTGGAAACGTCATCGTCATGCCAGGCATGCCCAGCGTTTTGAAAGGACCATGGGCGAGCGTGACTTCTTTGTCGTTGATCTCAACGATCTGCCCATCCGCCTCATGAAAGCTGGAGGCTGCTGCGCTGGGTGGTGACTCTTCCTCCATGCTTGCAACAATGCCCTTTAGACTGGCCTCCGAGTCGAGCAGGAACTGGCCAGAGGTAACCACCTTCTGGCCTTCTTCCAGACCTTTCACTATCGCCGTCTTGCCATCGCTTTCCTGCCCGAGTTGCACCGCCACGGGACGGTAGCGGCCGGCGTCTTCGGCGAGCATCACCAGAGCACGTCGGCCCGTGCGAATGACGGCTTCGCTCGGCACCCACAACACACTTTGCTCGGTCGAGCGGTTCAGGCGTACCTGCGCGGTCAAACCCGGCCTGAGGCGCCCGTCCGGATTGGGTAGTTCCACCCGCACACGAAGGGTGCGGCTGTCCGGATTGGTCTCGGGCAAAATCGCGCTGACCTTGCCACTGAGCGTTGTCCCTGAGAAGGCTGGCAGACGCGCTTCGACCGCCTGCCCCACGGTGATCGATCCGGCATCCGATTCTGGAACGGCCACGGCTAGCCAGACACTGCTCAAGCCATTGACGCGTGCCAACGTATCGCCAGTCGCCACGGTCATGCCCGCACGTACGTTCAATTCTTGCAGCACACCGGCAATGGGGCTGGTGAGCGTCAGGTAGGGCTGAACCTTACCGCCACGCTCTACCTGAGTAATCATTGCTGCTGGCATCCCTGTGAGTCGTAGTCGCTGGCGGGCCGCAGCCAACAGGTCAGCATCCCCGTTGCGCTTCAGGGCAAGAAACTCTGTCTGGGCAGCGGCCCACTCAGGCACCAGGATATCCGCCAACGCCGCGTTGGCTTTGAGTACATCGCCGGGAGCATGGGCATAGACCCGCTCCACAAAGCCAGTGGTGCGTGCCTGAATCACAGCGACATCACGTTCGTTGAACGTCAAGGCACCTGTCACATCGAGGCTCGAATCAAAGATCCCACGAGTGACAGTCGCAAAACGCAGACCTAGATTCTGGGTCAGACCTGGATCGATACTGACGGCCGCACGGGCCCCTGCGCCACTGGCGTATTGGGGAACCAGTTGCATGTCCATGAAGGGGGATTTCCCCGGCTTATCGAACTTTTGCTGCGGGTACATGGGGTCGTACCAATACAGTGCTTTGCGTTCATCCGGTGAATTGAGGCTCTGTTCCGGGGCGGTACCTGGTACTCCGCTCATACGCTGGTGAGCGAACCAGTAGCCACCGGCAACACCCAATGCCATCGAGATACCTACCAGCAATGCCCCGTTCCATTTTTTAAGGATCATTGGCTGGACTCCCCATAAGCAAAATACAGACGCGCACTGGTCAGCGCTCGCTGCTCTTCCACGTCGATCTGTTTGAGGCGGGCCTCGATGAGTTCACGTCGGGCGGCAACAACGGCGCTTAAATCGCCTTTGCCGGAACGATAACTGGCCATGCTGAGTTCGACCTTTTCCTTGGCCAGCGGCAACAGGCTTTCCTGGCTTCGGTGCACGGCACGATTCAGGCGTTCATAGTCAGCCAGTTCGTTTTCCAGTTGCTGGGTGTGCTCGCGAGACAGGGCTTCGCGCTCGGCCTCAAGCTGGCTGAGTTCAGCCTGTTTGGCTGCGATTTTTGGATTTTGGCGAGAGTCAGGAAACAGCGGTAGGTCCCAGGAAAATTGCACGCTGACCATATCGCCAAACTCACGGCCACGGTGCTGGTAATCCAGTTCCCAGCTCCAGTCCGACTGCTTCTCCGACACGGCTTCACGAACCTTGGCTTGCGCTTCGCGGGTCATCGGCGCAAACGCTGCCAACTCGGGATGGTGTTGCAGTTTATGAGAGTAGCTTGAGGGATCGACGGACCATTCAGGCAAGCTGCCCACAGGCTTGTCGTTGGCAGCCGAGCCAATCCAGCGTTTGAGGGCCGCTCGGGCCTGCGTGCGCTGGCGAGTCAGATCGTCCTGTTGCTCCGCCAGTTGAGCCGCTTCTTGCTTGGGCGTCACGGCATCGGCGGGTTGAGCGCGGCCACCGGTAATCTGGGCCCGGACGGTATCGCTCAGCAGGCGATTTTCTTTGTAGAAGTCCTGGAACAGCGCATCTTTGCGCTCAACCGAGTAGCTACTGATCCAGGCCAACGCCGTGGACTGGCGTACCTTCAGACGTTCGACTCGCCGCTCCGCAGCGGCGCGATCAACCGCCGCATCGGCGACTTCAATACGCGCTTTGCGCTTGTCGCTGTTGGGCATTTCTTGCCTGACTCCGACCATTTGCATGGTCATGAAGTCCTGGTCGATGCTCCAGCGATCCGGACCGCCAATGGGGTAGTTCTGCACACCCAGCAGCAGTTTGGGGTCAGGTAGCTCACCGGCTGGAATAGCCGCGCTGCTGGCAGCTTGAATTTTGGCGTCTTGTGCGGTCAGCGACGGTGCATTGTCTTCGGCCAGCCGCAACGCTTCATCGAGTGTCAACGCGGCAGCAAGGCTCGGCAATGCCAATACGCTTGCCGCCAGACCGGCCACGAGGGACCAACCTGTGCAATAGCACTTGGAGTTCATGTTTACGATTCCTGTGATCATCCACTGCGCGCGGAAAAAGACACGCGCGCAGCTAGTCCATCCCGCTAATGCGGAAAGAGGCTCAATGTGGGACAGGAATCAAACGCGAGGCGGTCGCCATACCCCGGACGGGGTCTGTACGGGTAGGGAATCGCTGAAGAAGGAAATCACAACGGGGCTGAATACAGTTACAGGAGGCTTGAAGATCGAGACTTGCAGCATGCCGCCTGTCTTGCACTCCTGGCCCGGCTTGCAAGGTTTGCCGTGCTCGACAGGACTTTTCATGTCGTTGCAGCAGTCCATCCCCATGTCGTCCATCATCACCATGCCCATCGTCTTCATTGGGCAAGGTTCTGTCGGTGCCTGAACGCCCGCCATCCCGCTGAGGGGAAGCGCCAGGCTAATCATGAAGATGATGCAAAACCGCAGATAGCGTTTCATGGGCTGGAGTGTAGTCGCTCAAAATGGCTCTTACAATTGGACGCATGGCCTGAACGGCCTGCCAAAAGGCCTAATTCAGGAGATAACACCGAACCTGAATTAAGCCAGCATTAATGTCCTCGGAGAGGGTAGACAAACAGCGCTTAACATTTTTAAAGTCAAGGTGACCTATTGATCTATCGCCTTGAAAAAATTTCTATACGACATCCTGACTCAAACATTAAGCACCCTCATCGCCGGCGGCCTCGCAGCTGTCATAGCACTTGCATTCAATGGCTCCGACTCCAAGCCTTCCTGCACCACACCGCCAACGCCTATCCACGCCGACCTGCATTTATAAAGTAGCCAAACGTTACATCTGCCTCCCCTCCCAAGGGGAGGTTGCTCATGTGTATGGATCTTTCTTACCTGCTTCGTTAAGTAGCGACGCAGAATGCCTGGGCAGGCCTATAGAAATTAAGGCTGCGAGCAGTACGAATGCGCTCGATATCCACAAGCACGCGCCCAACCCATACACCTGATAAACCCAGCCGGAGAACACCGTGCCTATCAAGCGTCCCATGGCGTTCGACATGTAATAAAAACCCACATCCAGCGATACGCCGTCTTCCTTGGCGTAGGACACGATCAGGTAGCTGTGCAGCGAGGAGTTCACCGCGAACAACGCCCCAAAGACCATTAATCCGCCGAGCAGCACCACCTGTTGTGACACCTCGCTGTTCAGCCCGAGAGCGATTGCCGCAGGCAGGCCCGCCAGTGCAAGTGCCCACAGAAATGCCGCACGACCATCCGGTACGTGCCCACGTTTCTTACCGGTGATGTTGGGCGCGAAGGATTGCACAATGCCGTAGCCAATCACCCAGGCCGCAAGGAAGCCGCCAACCTGCCAGAAGTCCCAGCCGAAGACGCTGCTCAGATACACCGGCAAGGCCACCACAAACCAGACATCGCGGGCGCCGAATAGGAACATTCGGGCCGCTGAGAGAATATTGATCGCCCGGCTCTTGGACAGGATGTCGCGAAATTTTGGCTTGGCTTTGGCCTTGCCTAGGTCCTTCTTCAACAGGACCAAGCTGCTGATCCAGATCAGCGCCAGGACACCCGCCATGGCCAGCAAGGCGCCTTTGAAGCCGATGAGTGCCAGCAAGGCCCCACCAAGAAAGAAGCCGACACCCTTGAGTGCGTTCTTCGAGCCGGTGAGGATCGCCACCCACTGGTAGAGCTTGCCCTGTTGCCCATCAGGAACCAGAAGCTTGATGGAGCTTTTGGCGCTCATTTTGTTCAGGTCTTTGGCAATCCCCGACAGCGCCTGAGCGCCCATCACCCATGGGATGGTTAGCCAGGCGACAGGAACCGTCAGCATCAGCAGCGCCGCGACTTGGAAGCCCAGCCCGATGTTCATTGTTCGGTTCAGACCCAGCCGAGCGCCGAGGTAACCACCCACCAAGTTAGTGATCACGCCAAAGAGTTCGTAGAACAGAAACAATGCCGCGATTTGCAGTGGGCTGTAGCCCAACGCGTGAAAGTGCAACACCACCAACATGCGCAAGGCGCCATCGGTGAGGGTGAAGGCCCAGTAGTTGCCCGTGACGAGTAGGTACTGCCGCACTTCCGGAGCGAGGGCTGACAACGCTTTCATGACCGCTCCTTAGACTGCCAGACCGACCATTTTGGCCAGTTCGACGGTGCGGTTGGCATAGCCCCACTCGTTGTCGTACCAGGCATAGAGTTTGACCTGGGTGCCGTTGATGACCATGGTCGACAGCGCATCGATGATCGATGAGCGCGGGTCAGTGCGGTAGTCAATGGACACCAGCGGACGCTCCTCAAAACCAAGGATGTCTTTCAGCTCGTTCTCGGAGGCGTCCTTGAGGAACTGATTGACCTCTTCAACAGTAGTGGCCCGCTCGACTTCAAAGACACAGTCAGTCAGCGAAGCGTTGGCCAGCGGCACGCGTACGGCGTGACCATTCAGGCGTCCACGCAGCTCCGGGAAGATTTCGGCAATGGCGGTGGCCGAGCCGGTACTGGTTGGAATCAGGCTCATGCCGGATGCACGTGCACGACGCAGATCCTTGTGCGGCTGATCGAGAATGCTCTGGGTATTGGTCAGGTCGTGAATGGTGGTGATCGAGCCGTGGCGAATGCCCAGCTTTTCGTGGATCACTTTCACCACGGGCGCCAGACAGTTGGTGGTGCACGAAGCAGCCGTGACGATGCGATGTTCCGCCGCATTGAACAGCTGATGATTGACGCCCATGACGACGTTCAGCGCGCCTTTTTCCTTCACTGGAGCGCAGACCACCACGCGCTTTACGCCTTGGTCGAGGTAAGCCTGAAGCACAGCGACGGTTTTCATCTTGCCGCTGGCCTCGATCACCAGATCGCAATCCGACCAGTCGGTGTCCGCAATCGCTTTGTTCGCGGTCACCTTGATGCGCTTGCCGCCAATCACCACATGATCGCCTTCTGCACTGGCTTCGTTGTGCCAACGACCATGCACAGAGTCGAAGTTGATCAGGTGCGCATGAGTTACTGCATCACCTGCCGGATCGTTGATCTGCACGAATTCGAATTCTGGCCAGTTCCAGGCGGCTCGCAGCGCGAGGCGACCAATCCGTCCAAAACCATTGATGCCAACTTTGATAGTCATGTTGTTGTGCTCTGTATCTGTTGTCAGTGGGAGTTCGACGGGGTGTCAAACTGGCCGATGTATTCGATATGGGCAGGATGCTGAATTGCGCGAGGACGCAACGACTGAACATCCCGGATGGCATCGCTGAAGGGCACACCGCTCTCGATCAACAGTTGAGCCGCGATCAAACCGGTACGGCCCGAGCCGCCCTTGCAATGGATGGCAATGGTTTTCCCTTCGGTCAGCAGCTGCTTAAGTCGTGGATGGTGCTGTTCCCATGCGGCTTTGAATGCTTCGCCAGGCGCTTGATCGTCTTCGACGGGCAGGTGAAACCACTCGATGCCAAGCATTTGGCATTCTTCCGGCAGCAGGTCGATCTCGTTCTGAAGCAACTCTTCTGTCGGCATCAGCGTCAGCAACGCCGAGGCCCCTGCGCCCTTGAGGGTTTGCAACGCCTCGAAAGGTCGGGTGCCCTTCGTGCCTGGGCACGGGGTGAAGATCAATTGGCCATTGAACTGTGCCAGAGGCAGTACGGAATAAGGGTGTTGTTGCACGGTGAAAAATCCTCAGATGGAGCGCTGATTGACACGTTTCATGAGTTCTTCCGCTGACTCTTTGCGCTCGGAATAACGATCAACCAGATAGTCCTGACGGTCGCGAAGCAGCAGCGTGAATTTCACCAACTCCTCCATCACATCCACGACGCGGTCGTAGAACGGAGAAGGCTTCATCCGGCCGTTATCGTCGAACTCCATATAGGCCTTCGGCACGGAGGATTGGTTGGGGATGGTGAACATGCGCATCCAACGTCCCAGCACTCGCAGCTGATTGACCACGTTGAACGACTGCGAGCCACCGCACACCTGCATGACCGCAAGGGTTTTACCCTGGGTCGGGCGTACCGCGCCCATCGCGAGTGGTACCCAGTCGATCTGAGCTTTGAACACTGCGCTCATGGAACCGTGACGTTCTGGAGAGCACCAGACCTGCCCCTCGGACCACAGCATCAGATCGCGCAGCTCCTTCACACGCGGATGATCGTCGGGTGCGTCATCTGGCAGCGGCAAACCCGACGGATTGAAAATCCGCGCCTCTGCGCCGAAGTGCTCCAGCAGCCGAGCGGCTTCCTCTACCAACAGGCGACTGAAAGAGCGCTCACGGGTCGATCCGTACAGCAGCAAAATGCGCGGCTTATGGATGGAGGTTTTTTCGATACCTAGTTTGCCTGTCGATGGGAGATCAACCAGTTCGGTATCGAGTTGGGGGATATGGTCATCAAACATAGTCTTTGTCCTGCGCAACGGCGCTCGTGGATTCATCGAACCAGCGGCGTTTCAACCAAAGGGCCACACCGACCAGAGAAATCAGTACCGGTACTTCCACCAGCGGACCAATCACCGTAGCAAAGGCGACCGGGGAAGCCAGGCCGAAGGTGGCAATGGCCACAGCAATCGCCAGTTCAAAGTTGTTGCTTGCGGCTGTGAAAGCCAGTGCGGTGGTGCGCGGATAGTCAGCCTTGAGCAGCTTGCCCATCCAGAAGCTGATGAAAAACATCACCACGAAGTAGATCGTCAGAGGGATCGCAATACGCAACACATCCAGCGGCAATTGCAGCACCACGTCGCCCTTGAGGCTGAACATGGCGACGATGGTCAACAGCAGTGCCACCAGCGTCAGCGGGCTGATCTTCGGAATGAAGCGCTCTTGGAACCAAGCTTCACCTTTACGGGCGATGAGGATCCTGCGGGTCAGGAAGCCCGCCAGGAACGGCACACCCAGGTAGATCAGGACGGACTCGGCAATGCTGACAAAGCTGGTCTCAATCACACTGCCTTCCAGTCCAAACAGCGGCGGCAACAGCCCAAGGAAGACCCAGGCATACAGACTGAAAAACAGGATCTGGAAGATGCTGTTGAACGCCACCAGCCCAGCAACGTATTGATTGTTGCCTCCCGCGATCTGATTCCACACCAGCACCATCGCGATGCAACGCGCCAAGCCGATCAGGATCAGGCCGGTCATGTATTCCGGCTGGTCCCGCAAGAAGATGATCGCCAGTGCGAACATCAACACCGGGCCGATGACCCAGTTCTGGACCAAAGACAAAACGAGGATGCGCTTGTCCTTGAAGACTTCCGGCAGTTCCTCATAACGAACCTTGGCCAGAGGCGGATACATCATCACGATCAAGCCGATAGCGATGGGGATGTTGGTGGTGCCCACAGAAAGACTGTTGAGCCACTGCGGCCAGCCTTCAAACAGGCTCCCCAAGCCGATACCCAAGGCCATGGCAAGAAAAATCCACAGGGTCAGGTATCGGTCCAGGAAGGAAAGGCGGCTTTTACTCATGGTCATTGCTCCTGTGGTTACAGCGTGCCAATCAGGGCCAGCTCTGCCTTGAGCTGTTCGGCACTCAGTTGGGAAAGCGGTAAAGCCAAGAAGGCTTCAATACGGGTTCTGATCTGCTCCAAGGTGGCTTCAAATGCCGCGCCAACCTCTTCTTGAGTCCCGTGGTATTCCGAAGGGTCAGCCAGCCCCCAGTGGGCCTTGGTGGCCGGCCCGAAAAATACCGGACAGGCCTCACCGGCAGCCTTGTCGCACACCGTGATGACGAAATCAGGTGCCAAGTTCACATGGACATCGCTGGACTTACTGAACAGTCCGAGCGTCGACATAGCAGCGTTTTCCAAAGTCTTGAGACTCAGCGGATGCACTTCACCTTTGGGCTGACTGCCCGCGCTGTAGGCTTTCATACCTTCCGGTGCCAAGTGATTGAAGACCACTTCACAGAGGATGCTGCGGCAGCTATTGGCGGTGCAGAGGAACAGGATTTTCATCGAGCGATCTCGTAGTCGAAGGCGGAATCAGGCGATTTAGCTTTCACAGCAGGCCAGTGCCCGTTCAGGACGGTCGCCCATTTCATCAAGGCGTTTGGCGTCAGGGCTCAACCAATGCTTGTTGCTTTCGAGCACAGTGGTCAGTACTTGATGGACCCAATCTGGGAGATTTGGATGCAGTCGGTAATACACCCATTGGCCTTGTCGACGGTCCGACAACAGACCGCAACTCCGCAGCTGCGCGAGGTGTCTGGAGACTTTTGGCTGACTCTCGTTCAACGCGCAGGTCAGTTCGCAAACACAAAGCTCTCCTTCACGGGTGATGAGCATCATCGTGCGGACCCTAGTGTCGTCAGCCAGGCATTTGAAAACAGTGGTCGGTGTCAGATGGTCAGCCATATCGTGTTCTCAGTGTTTGTTTTTGACCAAGACGAACATCTTGATGCGCTCATGAATTTCGTGAAGGGTGTGGCGGAAGGCATCGGGTTTGGTGCTGGTGACAGGGTCCTCAAAACTCCAGGCCAATGCTTCACTGGCTCCAGGTAAAGACAGACATTCAGCTGCGGCTTTATCACACAAGGTGATGACGTAATCGAAACGCTCACCACGGAACTCGTCTACCGACTTGCTACGTAATCCTTCAGTGCTCACACCGATGTGTGAAAGCGCCTCGAAGGTGCGCGGATCTACCTGAGTCGGAGTTGTGCCGGCACTGAACGCTTCGAAATGCTCCGAATCGGTATGTCTCAGCAACGCTTGGGCCAGCTGAGAGCGGGCAGCGTTGGCGGTACAAACAAACAGGACACGGGCTTTGCTGGTCATTGTGAAGTCTCAGCTCATATGCGGTTTAACGAATATATGTTTTTCCGCATGTGGCGTAAAGCTTTGATGATAAATTCATTCAACAAGACCCATTAGGATGCGCTGAACGGTATCGTTTACGTGTGCTAGGCGGAACGAAATTTCAGATCAGGCTAGTCTGACAAGTCGAAACATCTGAGTTTTTGTATATACGAGTAATGTAATAAGCCCCTAGCCAGGTCGTGCGATCTGACTGCGATACCGCATTCCAAAATCCACGACAGGACAGGCCGCGCTAGCCCTAAATCATCTCTGCGTGCTTCATAGACAATTGCCATCGCTCGCTATAACGTCGCGGGGCTGTTTTTACCGGCATCCAACCTGTCAGCGGATTCGTGAATGACTAGGACACTCAGTGGAATTACGCAGGCGGCTTTCAGTTTTCGGGCTATGAGTCTTGTTGTGGTAGCTACAGCCCTTCCTTTCCGTGCGTTTGCTGTCCCCTATGCTGCGGTGTTTGAGCGATGGGATATTATTGTCACGCTTCTAGCCGGAAGCCTCGCAGGTGCGTGGTTTGGAGCTGGGTGGGCAACCAAGCTCAAAAGCAAAACCTTGTACCGCGTATTGGCAGTGCTGCTTGTAGGGATCGCCGCCGCTTTGCTGTTCGGTCATGAGACAAGCGCTACTGGAACCCCTTTGTTTCATGGCGTGATACTGGCTATCGTCGGGATCGTTGTCGGTTTCGGCATTGGGGTGGTTGCGGCGTTGATGGGCGTCGCTGGGGGAGAGTTGCTAATACCCACAATCGTTCTTCTATTCGGTGCTGACATCAAGCTCGCCGGGAGCCTCTCACTTGCTGTCAGCCTGCCCACAATGATTGTGGGCTTCACGCGATACAGTCGCGACCAGAGCTTTTCAATAATCCGAGCCCAGCGACCCTTTATTCTGATCATGGCCGCGGGTTCCATCGTCGGAACATTCATCGGCGGACAATTATTAGGTCTGATCCCGACGACATATCTGCTGCCGCTGCTCGCGGCAATTCTGTTGATATCCTCAGTCAAGGTATGGCGTCATAGTTGATTTCTGGCTCGATCAATTTGGACTGGCTCTCCACCACGAGAGGACGCACAAGCACCATCTGAGCACGCGTAAGAAATAAGGCGGTCAGACCTGACCCGTCCCCTGTCGTAGGGGCGGGTACCGGTGGATGTGCGCTAGCCTTTGCAACAACCCGACGCGGCACGAGGTGCGACCTCAGAAATGGATACTCCAGCGCCGCAACAAAACGTCTGACTTGCCGAAGCCTTCAAACGATCATCGACTTCATCGAAATCCGAGTTGCAAATGCCAGTCTCCGGGAGGACTAGCTCAACCCTTTTGGCCGCATTCCAATCGCCCGCCAATGCCGCGACAACAGACCGTACCTGCTCATACCCCGTCATCAACAAGAACGTAGGTGCCCGGCCATAGCTCTTCATCCCCACAATGAACAAACCTTCCTCAGGATGGGCCAGCTCTACCGCGCCATGGGGTCTGACCGTACCGCAGCTGTGTTCGTTAGGATCAATCATAGGAGCGAGTAACACTGCGCTTTGGGTCGCGGGATCGAGTGCGATACGCAGCTCGGCGAGCAGGCTCATGTCAGGGCGGAATCCAGTCGCCACAATGAGTTCGTCCATAGGTGGAAGAAGCTTCTCTCCCGCCTTCACGACCAGCCCTTGGCCACTGCTTGTGACCTGATCGATAGCGACGTTTTTGAACAACTCGATCACGCCGTCGTTCAGCAACTGGCGAATCTTCAGGCCGAGCTTTCCGCGCTCTTCCAATTGGTCATTCGCCCCACCACCCAAAATTCGATCAAGAGAATTACCTCGGATCGCCCATAGCACTGTGGTTTGCGGCGCCTCCTGAATCAGGCGCACCAGATCTTGGAGGGCGTTAAAAGCGGAGTGACCACCACCCACCACTAGCACTCTTTGGTTGGCATAGCGACTCCGGCCGCGGCCCAGTACCTCCGGAATGCCGTATGCAATGTTCGCTGCATGCTCGATTTCGCCCAATGCAGGGATGCCATGGGTACCCATCCAGTTCGGTGTCAGGTAGGTGCCCGAGGCATCAATGACAGCGCTGGCCAGTACATCTCGTTCACCCGATGGCCCTATGACACGAAGTAAAAAAGGAGATGCCGATCTGCCCTGAGTCTTCATTACATCCTGACCGACGCGCGTGACGGCCAGAACACGGGTATTGAGCTGCAAGTGACGCTTGATCTGTTCTAGGTCCGCGAGAGGTCGAACAAACCGATCCAGCAGTTCACGACCCGTTGGATACTCGTTCTCCGGCGGTGGAATCCAACCATCGGCCAGCAAAAGTTGGGCCGCCTCCTTGTCCACGTTGAACTGCCATGGAGAGAACATCTTCACATGTGCCCATTCTTCAATGCTGGCCCCAGCTTTCGAGCCAGCTTCCAGAATCAGCGGCGTGAGACCTCGGGCCAGCAGGTGAGCGGCTGCCGCCAGGCCCACTGGACCTGCTCCAATTATGGCGACGGGAAGGTGAGTGTTATCCATGATCGACTCCTTCAGGTTGGCTGATTGTTCGGGAACAGGCGCTCGACAATCGCGCAGTCGAGCCAACGTCCTTCTAGGCAGGCGTGTTTTTCATACACCCCCACTTGGCGAAAACCGCAGGCTTCGCACAATGCGAGGCTGGAGTGATTGAAGGTAAAAATGCGTGAAAGGACTTTCCAGAATCCGCGAGCTTCGGCTTCTTTCAGCAGTGACTGAAGTAACTGTTTGCCTAGCCCCTGGCCGCGAACACTGCGATCTAGGTAAATGGAAAAATCCGCAATGCCGTCGTAACAGGCACGAGCGCGATAACTACTGAGTCCTGCCCATCCAACAACCTGATCCGTCTCATCGACCATGACCAACACTGGATAGCGCTCCATTGATTTGATGCGATCAAGCATGTCTGCCGGGCTTCGGGGAGTCGTTTCAAACGTAGAGCTACGCTCCTCGATCCCCTGGTTGTAGATGGCGGCTATTGAAACAGTGTCTTTAGTTTCAGCTAAACGAACTCGCATTGTTGGAGCCCCATTACGTTGGTAGTAACAACATTATTGGCAAAAAAAAGGGAAGTTCTTCCCTTTCATTCCTTGCTCTTCACCGCAGGGCAGCATTCACTCACGAGTCCGCAGCGAATCTCCGTGGCCCGCGTAATCTGCCTGAGCAAACTCAGCGCTCCTTGCCTGGCTTCAGCCGAGATGTCCTCGATCATTGCTCGCTCCTCAGCAATCAGGTCAGCTCTGATTTTCTCGTACAGCTCACGTCCGGCATCCGTTGCCTGAATCCGTACTGCACGCCGGTCTTCATCATCCTCAACGCGGGACACATACCCTTTGCGTTCCAAGGTATCGATCACTCGACTCGCCGTGCTTTTGTCCAAGAACATTTCTTCTGCCAAGACCTGAAGACGCAAAGCGCCCCTTTTGACCAGCGTCTCGACGGCATAGCATTGGGTTACAGATACGTCGTAACAGCAAATCCGATCACGATCACGGAACTGATGGACGCGAACCAGCTGGTTCAACGCTTCATACAAGTCCTCGGAATCCTGAGTGAGCTGATCGTTTTTTCGCTTCATCATAACCGTCACAAATTAGTTGTTAGGTGCAACAGTAATCCTGATTTCCCGAAATCGTCAACACCGATCTCTCGATTGACGATAGCCAATGGAAGGCGCTAGCTTGTTGTTACTGACAACAAAAAAATGAGCACGCCGGTCGTGACACTTCCAGAGCAGATTCATCCTCCGATCAATCGCTCCACGCTCGTATGGGCCATGGGTTTCACCCAGATTCTTGCCTGGGGTTCGACCTACTACTTGCCCGCAGTACTTGCGTCTCCGATAGCCAAAGAAACGGGGTGGTCCATTACCAGTGTGGTGGGCGGCCTGTCCTGGGGGCTGCTGGTAGCGGGAGCGTCCTCTCCGGCCGTTGGTCGTCAGATTGATCGCCGTGGTGGACGTTCTGTCCTAGCCGCCAGTTCACTGCTGCTGGCTCTCGGCATGCTACTGATGGGACTCGCGGGCAACGTTGCCACCTACTATGTCGCCTGGACCCTGATCGGCGTTGCCATGGCGGCAGGCTTATACGACGCAGCTTTCTCAACCCTGGGACGACTTTTCGGGGAGGAGGCTCGAACGTCAATCACCGGGCTGACCTTGTTGGGTGGCTTCGCCAGCACCATAGGTTGGCCGGTGATAGCGGGACTGGAGACTTGGATCGGCTGGAGAAACGCCTGCTTTACCATCGCCGCAGCTCATCTGCTAATCGGATTGCCCATTCATGCGCTGTTGATTCCTGGAAGCACAAAGCAACCGCCCCATCCCGTAACAGTAGAATCACCCAATGCGTCCGAGCTTCGCCCTAGGGCCACCAGCCAATTGTTCTTGTTGATTGCCGCCATGCTGACGGTTCTGGCGTTGGTCGTATCAGGTATCTCAGTACACCTGCTCAATGTCCTCAAGCAATTGGGAATGGCGACTGCCGTTGCCTTGGCCATCGGCATGGTGATTGGCCCTTCGCAAGTCCTGGCACGGGTGGCGGAGTTTTCCATAGGCAGGAACCTCCATCCAACCTGGTCCGCACGAGCCGGTGTGTTGCTGTGTTTGATCGGTCTTGGACTGCTGATTTCAAGCCTGCCTTGGCTGGCCTTTGTGGCGATAGCACTTTACGGAGCCGGTAACGGCATCCTCACCATCGCTCGCGGGACTCTTCCATTGGCGCTGTTCGGGCCTCAAGGATATGGCGCACGAATGGGACTGCTCGCAAGGCCCGTCCTTGTCGCCCAAGCTTGCGGCCCTATCGCCGCCGCTTACGTTCTGGACAGCTTCGGAGCATCGGTACTGCTTAGCGTGATGTGCGGGTTTCTGTTGCTGTGCTTCATCGCCACTTGGCGTCTGCCAACTACGCAAAAAGGCAGGTAATTACGATGTTCCGGTAGACGCAGTGTTGAGCAGAAAAAAATAGATAGCCGGCATCAAGCGAACACGGGGTGCGATGCATCGTGAATGAAGCGCATCAAGCTAGGGATGATGTGAGAAGCATCTGGTCCGACGCCTCTAAGGGTGGCCGAAGCAAAGTTGCGCTGCTTCGGTAATCCCACAAAATACAAACCCGGTACGTGCTCCGCCTTCCCGTTGCGTTGGGTCAGGCTTTCATTGCCCGCCACGTGCAGACCTGCCAAAAAACCAAGTTTCGGACGAAACCCGGTCGCGAAAACCAAACTATCCACGTCAGTGTGCTGCCCATCAGCCCAGATCACGCCCGTTGACGTTACCTCCGTGAACATCGGCTTGCGCTCAAAAAGTCCCTGCTTGATGGCTCGACGATAGGTGCCATCATCCAGTACGGGGGTACTTTGGTCATTCAGCCAACGAGTCTTCTCCATCCCTGTCCACTTGAGCCAAGCATGAAAATCCACACCGAGGATCTTTTGCGGGAAAAACCGAATCGATTCCCTTGTCGCCAAAACGACGCTGCTGACTTGAGCCAACTCATGGGCAATTTGTACAGCTGAGTTGGCCGCACCTATGACCACTACTCGTTGATCACTGAAGCCGTCGACATTTCGGTAATCAGCACTGTGTAAACGTTGCCCGCGAAAACTCTCCAGCCCCTGAATATCAGGGATGAACGGCTGATTGAATCCGCCAGTGCAAACGATCAATGCTTTGGAGCGGAAACGCTGACCATCCGATGCCTGAAGCAAAAATAGTCCATCTTCTCTATGCACTTTCTGGACTCGTGTGTTCTGCCGAATGGGTAGCTGGAAAGCGTCCGCGTACTGCTCCAAATAACGTACGACTTCATCGCGTAGCGGATAGTGCTTAGCTTCAGCTGGAAAAGGCATCCCAGGTAGCGATGAGTAAGCAGCAGGTGAAAAAAGTCTCAGGTTTTCGTAGTAATTGCGCCAGTTCCCACCAGGCTTGCTCTCGGCATCAAGGATGAGAAATCTGAGATTCTGCTGCCGCAGATGCCAACCGCACGCGAGCCCAGCTTGGCCCGCACCAATAACGATGACATCCGTGGGCTCAATAATTATGTTCATGTATGCGCACTCATGCATATATCAGAATGATAAAAAACTACTTAGATACACCAGGGCAGCAAAACGGAGCCAGACTCTTCATGTGCTGAAGCATGGCTTCGAGTCGTGTCACCACTGCCGGTCCATCCACCTCGTAGAACATCTGCCTGCTGATCTTGGTAGCGCGGACGATGCCGGCCTCTAATAGCACTTGCAGATGACGGGACACCACTGAACGCTCTTGAGGTAGCCCTTCGGCAATCTCACCGATATCTGCTCGCCCCAGTTGCATGACTCGCTTGAGCACAGCTACCCGCGACGGCTCGCACAGAGCTTTAAAGAAGGCTCCATCGAGAGAGTCGATGGCAGCATCAATTGCACGGGAACGTGTAGAGGTTCGGTTTGTCATGCGGAAGACTATATGTGCATATCCATGCACGCGTCAATTGTCCGAATGAGCGTCAACAACAAATATCAATAGCGCCTGATCAATGCCTGCAAGCTCCAGAATGATGAATTCGACCGTCAGCTTGGGTCGATTTCTGCCTTCCACGACAGGCAGTAAACGGCCCAGAGTGTGTAAAAACTCCAAAGCCAGCTTGGATGATTAAAAATCGCCCAAACGCGCATTGCCGCATCTGTCCGGCGTCAGTAGGATTCGGTCATCGCTGACATAAATGGATGTGTATATGGAAAGCATGCCGAGACTGGAAATTGAGCGCGTTGCGTATCAAGAGTTTTTAACTCTCTGGGAACGTGGAACATTCGATAATCAGCGCTTAGGCCAAGCGTTCTATAACCATTTTCGGCTTCATCGTCTGAGCGACCAAACGCGCCTGTTCGGTCTCTATGAAACTGACGGAGACAAGGCCATGACCGCGATCTCCCGCCTGTTCCAAATCAGATAACTCCGACCCCGCGTTTCGCGAGAGCAGGGTCAGCCTTGGGTCAATAGTCGCCTCTCATAAGAGACTCCGTTGGCTCAGAGTGTGTAAACGCTTTTGCGAACCCTTGCTATGATTTCTGAGGATTTCATCGCAGGGATCGCCAATGAAGCGCTTTATCCAAGGTGAACATCGAGGCCAAGGTACCTTACTTCCGGCTAGCCTCGACGACTACGTCAGCGATACCAATCCGGTGCGCGTAGTCGACGTCTTCGTCGACGAACTAGACTTGGTCAATCTGGGTTTTGAAGGTGCGATCCCAGCCGATACTGGCCGGCCTGCTTACCACCCTGCAATCCTGCTGAAGATCTACATCTACGGCTATCTCAACCGCATCCAGTCGAGCCGGCGTTTGGAGCGAGAAGCCCAACGCAACGTCGAACTGATGTGGTTGACCGGGCGCTTGATGCCGGACTTCAAGACCATCGCCAACTTCCGAAAAGACAACAGCAAAGCCATCCGAGGCGTCTGCCGCCAGTTCGTCGTGTTGTGTCAGCAGTTGGGACTGTTCGGAGAACATCTGGTCGCCATCGATGGCAGCAAATTTAAAGCCGTCAACAACCGCGACCGCAATTTCACCAGCGCCAAACTGAAGCGGCGAATGGAAGAAATTGAATCAAGCATCAACCGTTACCTGACGGCACTCGATGCTGCTGATCGGCAAGAACCAACAGCTACCGAGCCCAGCGCCGTGCGGCTGGAAGAGAAAATCGCCAAGCTCAAAATTCAAATGAAAGAGCTTCAGGCGATCGAAATTCAGCTCAATGAATCACCGGATAAACAGATCTCACTGACCGATCCAGACAGCCGATCCATGATGACGCGCGGCACGGGAATTGTTGGCTATAACGTGCAGACAGCGGTCGATACGCAGCACCATTTGATCGTTGCGCATGAGGTGACCAACGTTGGTTCCGACCGCGATCAACTCAGCTCGATGGCTAAGCAAGCCCGCGAGGCGATGGCGTCAGATGCGTTGTCGGTAGTGGCTGACCGAGGTTACTTCAAAAGCGAACAAATCCTCGCTTGTCACGATGCCGGTATCACTGCCTATGTGCCCAAACCGATGACCTCTGGAGCCAAGGCTGACGGACGTTTCAATAACGATGCCTTCATCTATGACGCGGCAAAAAACGAATACATTTGCCCCGCTGGCGAGGCTCTGATATGGCACTACTCCTACGTTGAAAAAGGCCTGAATTTGCATCGCTACTGGAGTTCGAAATGCCAGGGCTGCGCGTTGAAGTCGCAATGCACCCCGAGCACGGAACGACGAGTTCGACGCTGGGAGCATGAAGCTGTATTGGAGGAAATGCAGCTTCGGCTGAGCAAAGCACCGGAAATGATGCGCGTCCGAAAACGGACGGTTGAGCATCCCTTCGGGACGCTCAAACAATGGATGGGGGCGACGCACTTCCTGACGCGAAAGCTGGCCGGAGTGAGTGCGGAGATGAGCTTGAATGTTCTCGCCTACAACTTGAAACGGGTCATGAAAATCATCGGTGCCAACGGTTTGATGAAAGCGCTGACGGCCTGAAAAAGGCTGATTCTGGCCCATTCCAGAGGCTGTAAAAACAGCGTTGGCGTGTTCCAGGCTATGACCGATATGGCCCGTGACATGACCGTGCGATCGCTCAGTCAGCAAACGTCACTGCTCCACGACGATGAGGTCCATGAGCGTTTTTACACACTCTGGGCCGAGAGCTGCCCGCCGGGAACGGCAGCTTTTGTTGATAGCGGTCACTCAGGCGTCATCATCACTGCGAGTGTCATCTTGATGAACTCCTCGTTGCGGTCGATTGCGACCAGGGCACCCCTGATGTTGTCGGCCATCTCGGCAGAGCCGCGCTGCTCAACTTAATTTGATAATTCCAGGATGGCGGCCTCGAGGGCGAGCTGGTGTTCATTGATCTTGTAGAGCAGGGAAGGGAGCAGGTCAGAGTGCGGCATGGCATTCCTCCGTCGATAGGAAGAAACGGAGCAGTAAGAGAAGGTGTGATCGTTCGGCAGGACGCCGGAGATGGCCCGAAAATGTGTGGGGACTTTTCGCGGTCTGGCTCCGATAGGCAACGTTTGAAGCAAGCGTCAACGGAAGAGGCAATAAACGCCGAACCTTGGTGTCCATTTTCAAGCTGTCAAGCTTATGTGCGTGAGTTAGCACGTTGAGCCTGCAAGGTGGCTACACGAGCAGAAAGCTCCCTTTCTAGCTGTAGATGGCCTTCTCCATTATTCAGATATCGTATATACCGGTGATGAGCGATATCGAAGGGAATGTCAGCAGGATTTTGGGTAATTAGAATTACTTCTTTTCCGAAGCTGTGTGCAATTCCCATCTCGTAAAAAACATTGGCGTTTCTTGATGAGCAATCACAAATGACGATGGCAGATCGATCAATGAGTGACACAATGTCTTGAATAATTGCATGGTGCTCCCAGAAATTATCTGCTCTACCAGATCGCATCCCATTCGCTATAGCGACACGTTGAATTGTGTTCCAGGTGCCATCGAAACCCGCGAAAGGCATCATTGCAGAGAGCAGGTCGTTATCAACGGTTTGCGACTGCTCCAAGCTGAAAACGCTGGGTGTGCGCGTCTGTTGGTTACGTTGAGTAAGCAGCAGGTGGAATAGGTCGATGTCTTTTACGGCCCAGTGGGTTCTAGAAAATGACGGTGGACCGTAACGTGTTGCTTGAACGCCAAGCGATGGCGCCAGCCGAATAAGCTCTGCTTGGGGGATGGGGGGAATTGCAGGATCGAAGAAATACTCAAGGGATATTTCATCGCCTCCGATTTTTCGCACCTCTACTATTCGCCCCACCCTTGCCATTTGTAGCTCAGTACGATCGGTTTCTTCTGCGAACAATGTAGGTAGTCGTAGCAGCTTGTCGAAATCGACTGACTGATTGCTGGTAAATAGTTGTTGAATTTGAGGTTCCGTGTATTCGAACACACGACTCGCCCAGAAAATGTCGCGATTCGCAGACCATGGGGATGATTTGACCAAAAGGTTGAACATCAATCCGTCTCCTTGTGGAACTCAATGCTGTCATTGTGCTGGTGTCGCCGGGCCACATCAATCCATGCCAGCCGTAATGAACGCTGAGTACCTGTGATGTACAGCAATGAGCTGTAACTAGGGGGCCTTGAGCGTCGTGACTGCTTTAGTTTCAGGGCTGGCTGACGAACTGGCAAGCGCGGTAGTAAGGGCTTCGTACCCAATGGTCATAAAAAGTGCCATTAAAAATGCCCCCGCTGCTCCCATTGTCCATTCGGAGACTGCTTTGGCTTCTTGAAATTTTTTCTCTCCATCGCGAGCGCGATTCCACTCGTGCTTAAGCAGATCTCTCGAGGCAGAAGTCAAGAGCTTAATATCCTCATAAACGTCGGCAAATTTCCTGCTTTCAAACTTGATATATATATTTTCGATGAGAGTAAGGAATTTTTCGTTTCTTTCAAAATCTTCTGGCTTTTTTTCCTTGTTATTAATTCTAAGGAGGATGCTTATCCTAGCTTGGAGCATCTCGGTATAAAGCTCACTGTGATCCAGTTTTTTCTCCATGAACTTTGTCGGAGCATACATCATCCCTGCGTTGTCTTTTGTTATGTGTTCGATTAATGAGTCTATGCAAGAAATATATTTTGAAATTTCATCTCTGAGGCTATTGATCCAATTTTGTCTAAACTCTGAAACTTTTGATTCCTTTGTTGAAATGAATCCAGCATAGGCAATAGCTCCTGCGATCAATGCTGCTGAGACAACGCCAATGGGTACAAAGATATTTTCCGGAAAAGCCATTTCCTACACCGTCGCAGTAGATTGGTGGTGCAGGTTATTCAGGCTGGGCGCCTCAGTCTACTGTGCTGCACCCGCATCACTCTTGTCGTACCACTTTTTGTACCAATCCAGCGTTTTTCAGGGGGATTTAGGGGGCTGATTACCCCCTGAAACCCTTTAAAACCCTCAGACCAAAAACGCCAGCTAATCCGCACAGGCATACATCCGAGGAGTCAGCCTATGATGGTTTTAGGTTTGACCGTCAAAATTTCGGTCGGCCGATAACTCTTTCGAGTTCTTGTGCCTCACGTTCGGCAATCCATCTCCGCCGCGCTTCTCTTAATTCTTCGTCGATTTCTTGACGTCGAGTTTCTAGTTCCGGAACGACCTGCCAGTCGCCGGCGTCCGCCGCCGCCTCTGCCGCGCGTGCCAAATCTTGCGCACGTCGCTCGAGATCAACAACATTCTCGGGCTCACCCGCATCGTTTGCCGTTGGAAGAAGCTCCTGGCAGCACACTGAGCCTCATTATAAGCGCCGAGCAAATGCGTTCACGGATCGATCGGAAAAACATAATGTCTTTTTTTCAAAGTTGGACGTCGGTCATCTAGCTTGACGACCTTTCGAGGACACCGGCTGCCAATTATTTTTGTTCATCCTATACGTGTAGAAACGAAAATTTTCCTTCGTCAAAACTCGCTTGGGACTGGCTTGAGATCATCATGTAGCGAACCTCTTGTAGCGCCGAAACTGGACAGGCAAAACTATCGTTTTTTTTATTGTAAATTGACAAGAATCCATCCTGAGTTGAGACATTAAGTCCCCACTTTTGAAATTCAACAGAGTACTCCCATAAGCCCTCGTCTCTTGATCGCTGGATCTGTTTGGAATTAAGCCAGAACAAATCTAACGAGTATTTTGTGAACTCCAAGATATGATTTTTATGTTTCTTGCTGGCCCCGCCGTCCTTGCGATCAATCGACTGCAATTCTGGCGACTCAGTGTCAACCGATTCGTCCATCTGATTTGTGTAAGCGCGAAAATCGTCCAAATCGAGCGTCTTCTCTAAATCATAAAAATAGGCGAAAACGGTGTAACGGTTTTCGCCCTGACTCAAGAAATCCAGCTCATCCTCGGCAATCCAAAAGTTGGCGAACTCATCTTTCATTATCGTACTTTTGACTTGAACATTTATAGATTTCGGCGTCTCGTTTGCGAAGCGTGACCGAGCTATATTGGTAACCACGAGATCAATTCCTGAATCTGGTGTTATTTTCGTTACTTCAAACCCAGCGAACTGAAACAGTGCTGCGATATGGGACTCAGCACATGCGCCTTGAAAGAAATAAACGTAGCTGCTTGTATCAAGTGGCATGCTAACTCCTGGTTAGGTGCTTGTGGGGCGAGCGTCTGCTTTTGGCCGATTCTGTTGAAAAAGTCGGCCATGGTTTCCGCAGCTGAAAAGTACGCGTCCGACATTGAAATCTTTACTTTCGGCTGAGGTGTCCAGAGGCAGATTTCACGTAGCAGCGTGTAAAAAAGGCGTTTTCACCGGTCGATGATCAGGCAGTTTTGGATGACCGACTTTTTCAACAGAATCGGCCGACTGCGGCCCTTCGTGGCAGGCAGCATTCGGCCAGGAGCGGATGCTCGAACCAATCTGACTTCAGCCGAATGCGTTATGCGTCGTTCGTCGCAAAGCAAGAAAGCCCCCACGGCGCAGTGGATGGGACATCTGGGGCAGTTGACTAACCCTTATCTGGCTTCAAATGAACGAATTTTCGCCAACGCACGGTTGATTGGAGGATTTTCCATGCTTACCGGAATAAGGACATCGTCGTCAGGCTGGATAGCCGAAATCTCCTGGTCGTTTTCATCAATCTCCCAGGCATGCATGACAACAACCCCAGAAGTTAACACATGGCTAACAAGCTTTCCTTCGGCATTCACCGTAGCAACATGACACTTCTTGTGCACTTCGTAATTTTTCAAAAATCTGTCTATATTTACAGAAGAGCTTGGTGTCATGGTGTGAATTCTAGAAAGTGCCGTTTGGACTTTCGAAGAGCCATCATCAGATCGATCAAGATTACTTGTAACAGCCACGCGATAATGCGCAGGATTCTGCTTGTTAATACCTCGTATCAATGCGATGCGCAACACATTATTGGGATCTTTGTCTCCGATAGTTTTTGCGATGTTCTCGAATATCTTATGCCCAATAGCGGCATTCTCGAAGCCAAACATCAGCACTGGAGTTTCGCCTTCGCATGTTTGAAAGCCTAAACCCCTCCAACCGGCTTGATTCCACAGGTTCTCCTGGATGAGAGAAACTACTTTAAGCTCTCTATGCTTCATTGTTGAAAACTGAAACGGATGTTTTGGACGTTCCTCAGGCACATTAGATTTAGGGCGCCAATCCATAGGCTCTATATTGTGGTGCTCAAACCAAGTTACGCGCCGAGTTGGCTTGTGCAATTCGAAGGTAGCATCCTGATGAGACCCGATGCCTGGGACAGCATCACGTCCCATGAAATAGCTGTCCAATCCAATATTACAGTTGAAGACAACTGCTCGCTCCAGGGCTTTGTCGTCTCGAAGCATCTCTTCGATTTTCGACCAGCCAATTTGAGGGCAAATAATGGACACAAAGTGAAGGCAGAATTCACTGTAAAATTGCCTGATCGTATCTCGTTGTTCATCGGTCAAATTGGCAATGCTGAACGGCGAGCAGAGGATCTCAGCAGAGGTTACCTGCGCAGCGGTGTCGAAGCTGTGCTGCAGTATGAAGTCATCCTCATCGTCCAATAAGATATCAATATTCACGGCGGGCACTGTAGCCGCTGCATGATCTGCCATCATCGGTGCGCAGAAGCTCTCCAGTACAGCCAGCAATTGCTGCGCTAACTCAATGCATGGAGATTTCACCGGGAAGGACACAGACACCTTACAACCCAGGATATAGGAGCTTATGGTCGTCCAGCGATCCAGATAGAGGTCGAGCGGGGCCACCGGAGCGCCCATATCAATACTGCGCCACATGTTCATAAGGTGAAGGTCAATTGGCACACCCTCAGGCCCCGCTTTATCTTCATGGCCTAAGCATACCAATAGCGCATCTGCACTGAGCCCTAGATCCAACTGATTCAGCTTGTCCGGCAGCCAGGCTATTCTTTCAACGTCCGAAAAATTGGCATTGAGAAATAGCTTACCAATCAGAACCTCATAATTCATTTTCTGATTTTCTGTCCACGGCTTTTCATCCACCGTTTGAGAGATCAGTTGAGCTAAGTGATACCAAGTCAAAGACTGACCCACGCGACCTAGTTGACCTTCAATCCACATGAGTCGTTGGTAAATAGCAGCTTGCTTAGCACTGCTTCGCTGTTCCTTCAGTGCGTCAGCGGTGACCACATAAGCGGCCATCAGCGCTGCTCCTCGCGCAGCCCAGAGCAGGCCCTGCTTATCGTATGCATGGGACAACATATAAAGGGCAGCGAAGACTTCCGTCTTGCTTTCACTGCTATACAGCCCATACAGGGATAACCCGAAGCACTTGATCGCCCTGTAGTAGTCCTTTTTATCGCTGCTCAGCGCTCCTCGCCTCAGGTACTTATCTGCCTTAATCCGGCTATTTTCCCGTGCACCGGCATCATCAATGAGCTTATCCATGAGATCTTCGTAGGCCTTGAGATCTCCAAAGGCCACATCGAGTGCTTCGAGCAAGTTGACGAGACGAGCCATAGGGTAGCCAATCAGCTTATGAGCACTATCAGCGATTTCGCTCAAAGACCGGAAGGTGTTATTGGCTTGCTCCTCATTTTCGGCAACCAGCAGATTTAGAAGCGCCAAAGAGGTCTTGGCTTGTAATGCGCCGCTTATCATATCCGCGTCGTCGGCTATCGAGTTCAATCTCTCTCGAATAGTGGCTTCTAGGGAATCCACATCAAGGGTGCACTTACCGTCTCGATGAGTGGTGACCACTAGATTGAACAACGTTACGCCTTTCTCCCACACCTCAACGTTGTCGGTCTCTTGGGCCACGCCGAGCGCTTTCTCAAAGGTTTCCTCAAAGAGTTCGGCATTTTCCAGCCACCAGTACGCGGCCCATGTCAGCTGGTAAAGGGCATCGAAATGCTGCCTCTGGGTACCAAACTTTTTCGCTGTCCGCACAGCGATATTGAACTGATGCTCCACAGCAACGGCATCCCGTTCCAGCTCTTTGTAAATAATGGCCCGCTTGGTGTAGAGGTCGACCTGGGAGAGCGTCAGACGGCCCGGATCTTCAATCTGTTCGATCTGACGTTCGATCTCTGTGAGCTGAATTTGCTTGTCAGCATCGAATGGGCCAATCTGAATCTTGCTTTCAATACTGCCTGTAAGACCTAGGTGATCGATGGCAAGGTGCTGATTCTTAGGCTGTAGCGTTTTATCAAGCAACCAGGTTCGATCGTAGATGGTCACTTTGACGCCATGCTTTTTCGAAAGGTCGTCCTGAAGCTGCGCCCTCAAGCTGTTCTTGATGAAGCGGCTGGAGACACAGAAGATCCGGACGTACCCACGCCCGGTCGACATGATGCTCTCGACATCCTTCGTGCATTTCGTCTTCCAGTCTTTTTGGGTGCTGACCCCAAACGCCCATCGTTCGGACTCGGGGGCCTCATTTAGACCCCAGAAAAAGGCAATTTGGCTGGAGACAGGATACGTCTCGGTGTCAGTTTTACCGTCGCCACCTGCTGTAGGCCCAGTCTGGGGAACCAGGTTGGGGCAGATTTCTCGCTCGCAAAGCTTCCGTACGAATGTCTCGAACTCAAGCTCTTGGCTTCGATTGTTCAGAGTCTCGAAGTGATACTCCAGCATGGAGCGGTCGATGGTTGATTCTTGTAGCTTCACAGAATCTGAGAACTGCTCCGGACGCCTCGCTCGCAGGAAGTCTTGCGGCTTAGGGCCAGCGATCTTGGTAGCCGATTGTTCCTTTTCCATCATCCACTCCTGAAATGATCAATGGCATCGCCCGGCTACGACCAACGCCTTGGCCTTAGTCAACAAAGGCTCGACGTCATCGTAATGGTCTGCAGTTCACGATGCTGCGGGACGTCCGCGCAGACTTGGTGCGCGGACGATCGTTCACAACAGCCATAGGCACCGAGGCTGATGGCTTGCCGAATTTATGGGGCCGGCCTCTCGGGCTGCCAAAAATTGCAGCTGAAGTTATTTAGGCCTCCGCCGTAGGGACTTGGCCTCACCGCGAACACCTCAGGCACCGCATCACGGTCGCCACCATCGCGGAAGAATTCCTTCATAGAGAAGAGCGCCTGAGCCTTCAAGCGCTCCCATTCTCGGAACAGACTATCTTCGAGATCCCTCGCTACCTGGGCCGCGCTGGGTTTACGCTTGGGCAGCGGAAGGGTATAGCTGGGCTGAGGGGAAAAATCGTAGACGAAAGTCAGCTCCCCGTGCTTCCAATCTGCAGCCTGGGACGCCCGCCAGCGGAACGGCACTCGCACCGATAGCCGCTTACTGAGATGGAAAGGTGGCCTGATCTGATCATCAATGAAGAACAGCTCCCCCTCTTGGCGCTCTGTTTCGAGCCGCCCTTTCATTTGCTGCACAGCGTGAATGAGGTCACTGCCGGCATGTAGCGCATCCTGCCGAGTGCGTTCGCGCTTGGCATGGGCCTTGGCCTTGCTGTACTCAGCGATCGCTTGTTGGAACCCGTTGAGCTTGGTAGCCACATAAGGCCCACAATCACTCAGACCAAGGCCGTGAATCGGCCCTACGCGCTCTTCCTCCAAGCACTTGCGTATTGCTGACCGAAGCAACGTCTCATCGACGTCACTGATCGCAGCTTGCTGATCACTAGGCAAGTTAATGTACGACATGACCAAAACTATCCTTGTGTAATGGTAGCCCCGCTACAGCCTCATCTCAGCCCCGGGCCACTGGCAAGCCTTCGCCCGCGCCTATGGGAGATTGACTGTCCCATGACGGTAGGAAGCTCTTGAGGTTAATCGGGCGATGCTGTCACAAATGCTCAGATAGGCGCAATGCCAGCAGTGCTGGCTTCTGGAGGCAGATCGATCACATGCTGCAAAAAATTGAGCCTGAATCTCCCCTGCTTTTGTAGACGTCTTCAAGCTTCAAGGAAGGGCTGCTAACCCTGCGTAACTGTCCGCTTCTGGCCGTTTTTTGCCGGTCTTCACTGTGCGAATACTGGTGAATTTCGATGCATGCGGGTGGTTCGGCGCTGCATTTCGTACCTAGGCGCGCAGCTTACGCTGCGCGTAAAGCTTTAGGATTAAGTAAAGAAATTTTGTCCTTGTGGGTGATTTATGCATTTAGAGAAAAGATTCCTTTCCCTTAGAGCTGATATTTAAGTGCAAAGTGGAGAAATAAAACGACGCATCAACCCACGCGCGATGAGTCTCGTCGTCATTTGGTTTCTCGGTATCACGAGTAGTCGAGGTCGATCCAAGAAGATGGTGGCGACAGGCAGAAATCGGCTGTCAATCTCATCTGCTCTGAGCGAATACGATAAGCAGTTCTAGGTTGGCTAGGGAAGGTTGGGGTAACGGCGCAAGTGGGAACTCACCTTAAATTATGCAAGGTGAGCTGGACGGACGCTTACTCCCAAGTTGCGTAGACTAATCTTGTAGGCATCACAGTGAGGCTTTGCAAGAGGCGCCATGATCAACCTGTATCGCTTCGGCGCCCTCCAACCGGCAAATTGCTCGCCCGTTCTTGGTTATGACGAAACTGTGCCCTTGGGCGACCAGCGCAATAAGGCGTCGGAGTCGCCGGCGAGCCTGGCTACAGCTGACGGTTGTCAACATAACTGAGGCACCTCTTGTATGGGGTTCTAGGGCGTAGCGTCATGCAGCCCTCACGTGCAGTGCAACGCGTCGCACCTATAATCGAAACCGTTAGGCAAACACGCTCCAGCGTCCCCCTAAACGAAAAGCCGAAAATCAGCACCTGCCCAGTCATTTAGCTGACGCCGCGTAAGCGGGTCTCGATGAAACTTTCGTTTTTTCTCAACACTCGACTGGCGGTGGTTGGTCGACCATGGCAACACCGACCCGTCGGATTTCCCAGGACGCATCCCGAAAGGCCCGTCGCGTATTTCGTACCAGCGGTCGTCGCCAGGTGCCATCAGGCAGCACCGCCCCACTCCAGGGCCTGAAGGAGACGGCGAACTTGTTTAGCGCCGATCTCGGTTTCGCAGAGCATGATCGGTGCCGTCCCACCGAGCGCTTTATTCGGTGCCGACATCCACTGTGTGGCAGTCACTTGTGTCTCAAATATCGCCACGACCAAGCGACTGAGCGTAGCAATTCTGTCCAAACGTTCGGAGGCGACAGGATCAAGGTTCTTTTGCTCTCGCCGTCGTCTTTCAAGGGTCGAAATTGATGCATTGAGCAGCGTTTCCAGGTGGCGGTCCTGAAGGTTGAAGGCCAAACGAACAACCTGGATGAGGTCGGCGGGCAACCCTACTTTTATTTGGTGCAGCCTCCGCGCATCCGTCAGCGACTCTCGATGGGAACTGAATCGCCAAAAGGCCGCGATGCCCTCCTCTCGGGACGCCTCTTTCTTTTTTGCCGGACGTCGAGTCGCAGTTGAAGTGCTCATTAACACTTCCTCCCAATGATGTCCCATCCAATGGAATATGAGCTAACGCCTGTCTAACCGGAAGCGCCATTGAGCGCCAGTGGAATTCCATAACGCCCTAGGTCGATAAGGCGATGGAGCCCTTTCCCCTCTACGTATCCACAGACTAGGATCAGCTGCTTTGGGCTGATGATGAGTGGCCACTGCGATCAATCGATGCTGGAGCTCAGGAAGGGCTCGGTCAGTCGGTCGACCCTTCGCTCTTCGAGCTGCCCGGCCCGCAGGATCTCGTTTGCATTGGGATAATGCCGTAACAGCTGGCGGGCCTGACGTCGGATGGACGCTGAAAGCGCGGAATCTTCTGCAAGCTCGACCAGAAAGTCTCGCGTCTGGATGAGTGCGCGCGTGCGCTCGTTCGGCATTGTCATGGTGTCCTCCTCGCACACACCGTGCACGGTCCAGCCGCTCTGCGCTCGCTGGCGTCCGACGCAGTTTTCTGCCTGGTAAATCGCCTACAGCCTACACCTAAACCAAGACGGCCCATCGAGTCTATTGCCGGGATCGGCCCGGGCTTTTGGAGAATCAGGCCCCTGCCCTCCTCGGCGTACCGTCCATCAAGGCCCGCGGGCAAAAACCGTGCTCAGGTTTGGGAATCTTGTCTTCTCAAACCTGATAGTTCACCCCGCCAGAGTGATTAACAGTCCTGCTGTACAGGTGTAATTGCATTGCCCATATCGCGGTACGAAATTGTCCGTCGCGGTCAGTTCGATGCGCCGCGATTCACCAAAGGCCGCCCCAGTGTGCACCTCGCACCGGCCGACATGAGCGCACCACGGAACTCCGATCAACACCTTCATATCCAAGTGCACCCAGATCGAATTCAACTCCGGCAGCAAGGTGACCTGCATCCAAGCCTCACCTTCAATGAATCGCTTCCTGATCGTCCCCACCATGATCTAGACGATCACAAAAGTTGTTTAGCCTGCCGTCGAATTGACTCTGATGCTGCTTCATCTTGCGAAAGCGAGACCAGAAAATCTCGCGTTTGAATGAGCACTCGCGTACGTTCGTTTGGCATTGTCATGCTGTTCTCCTTTCACGAGCGGGTATATTGTAGGCGGTCGTGAGCTCGACCTTCTTCAACGCCCTGCACCGCCATTTCTTACGAACTCGATGTGCTTACCAGCAAGAAGCTTGGTCATTTTTTATGGCGAATGAGCTAGCACAACGTGCATCACTCACAAACGAGCTTCGTGAGTACTCTCAAGCGTCTCATTTTCCTCACCATAATAGCCCTCGCCTTTCGCACGCTCATTTTTCCAGTACTGGATAAGCTCCTCGATGCTTTCACCGTTATGCGATTCGAGATCCCAAAATTCAGACTCCCGCCAATCATCGAACATTTGCTCTTGGAGAGTGGTCATAACCTCCTGATAGTCCATGTGGGGATCAATCAACTCCTCGTGGCCCGGGCAGTCACTCAGCCATTCGCTAGAACTGTATTCATTAGGCAGACTGCAAAATCGCCACCATCCGCGATAGGTCTTGGGAGTTCGACGCACGCAATCGGCGCGGAAATCTGCTTCATCCTTTTCCGACCATATGCCCTTTTCAATCATGGAATCGCGTTCAGCATCGCGATCCAAGAAAAAAAGTTTGTGCATTTGCGAATCATGTTTCGCCCAATCATAAAATTCACAGCTAATACCTGACTGTTCCCAGCGCAAGACCGTGCGCACCACTGCGTCCCTCGTCAAGCCAAACACCCATTCATACTCGTTCAAAAAGCTCGGCTTAATAGAGGTTTTACCCTCACAAGCGAAGGCAAATTTCCCCCGGTGCTCACACCAAAATTCATCTAGCTCATCGAGCGTTCGCAAGCGGACAAAAAACGTCCCATCTTCGAGCGACGCGCGATCTGGCAATTCGATGCAGACGGGCAAACGCGATGACTTCGTTTTCATAGGCGTATCAATCTCGCGAATGCAATTCAGGCATTGTCTTGAAGCTTTGTAGTGGAGAGGCGAAGCGATGTAAACGTCATATCTCATCCGCAGTGGTGTGGTGGGACGTGAGTAACGCTTGCTTTCTATTTGTACGAAGCTTCCAGAAGCCTTAGGACCCCAGCAGAATAATCTCGGTAAATTGGCGCCCACTGCGTTAAAAACCTAGGAAAAGCCAAATTATACTATACACAGTATAGAACAAAACTGCTTTGACCGGCTTTATCGTTCCTTTTGCGAGAAGTACTCATGCGATTGGAACTAAAGCGGGCCATCGGTACCTCCATTAAGTCATATCGACTCAAGAGAGACATTCCCCAGGAAAGCCTAGGTCCAAGCCAGCCCTACATCAGTAACCTTGAAGCAGGAAGAGGCAGTGCGTCGATAGACAAAATCGAGCAGATGGCAGATGTTCTCGGGGTTCATCCTATGAGCATAATCTTCGCTGGCTACCTCACATCAAGCGAGGGCGCCAACAAGGATCAGTTGTTTGAAAGGATTCAGTTTGAGCTAGCTGAAATAGGGTTCTAGCCGCTACCCGAAGCCGATAAATATGATAGGTAGGCCTAAACCTACCTAAGCCAACTGGATAGCGCCGGAGAGAGGTTTACTCTGAGCATGTTCACGCCTTCGTTTCCGCTATGGGCCTGTATCCGCTGACGATTCTGATGCGCGGCTATTTCTTTCTGAATGACACCATTAAATTAAACTATTCAATCATTCGCGCTGGTGAAAATACACTGAGATAGCCCACTGTGCTGCTGGACGCGAGCGATGTTGTTCCGTTTCTCAATTCTTGCACCTCCCCCAACGACACTCATGATTTTTTGTTGAAGTGAACGCATTACATAACAGGCTTGCAGGTATTATCTTTGCGAGGAAATCAAATGGCTTCATAGAATGCTAGAGCCCTTAATGTCCGTCGCAAAATCAATCGCCAAACGAATCCAACACATGCCTAAGGGGCGCCCTTTTCTCGGTAGCCTCCTCACGCAGCTTGGGAGTCCAGCATCGGTCAATAAAGCGCTCTCTAGACTTGTTGAGAACGGCACCCTAGAGCGTGTAGCTCGCGGAGTCTATATGCGACCGAAAGAAAGCAAGTACGCAGGCAAGGTGCGCGCTAGCCCTCTTACGGTGATGAGATTGATGACCAAAGCAAAAGGAGAGACGGTTCAGATACACGGTTCTGAGGCCGTTCGTTTGTTGGGGCTAAGTACGCAAATGCAGGTGTTACTCACTTTCTACACCAGCGGGTCAACACGTCAAATCCACATTGGCAATACCACCATTCGATTACAGCACGCGTCAAGAGATCGCTTTCAGCATGCAAACACCAAGGTAGGAATAGCTCTCACGGCTTTTCACTACATCGGAAAAGAAGCCTTGTCCTTCGAGGTAGTTTCACATATTAAACAAGCGCTTAGCGAAGACGATCTCGAAACGCTCCAAGCATGTCGAATGCCAGCCTGGATGAGGACCAAGTTAACTCTTGTGTCGATTTGAAGGTAGCAAGCTGCCCCAGCATGGTTACTGTCTTTCAGCCCGCCCCCCTTACCGATACCGGTTTTTCATGACATTGGACCTGTAAACGTCACGCCTCTGACAACCTATGGCAGAAGCTTGAGTATGAAAACTGACAGCTAAACGCTTAAGACAAATTGACAAGTCTCACTCTCGAGTTGGAAAAGGCGCCTTGTGCATGGCCTATTCCGGCCGCTGCCTGCTGTCGGGCTACATGAACAAACGCGACGCCAACCAAGGCAGTTGCACCAACGCGTGCCGTTGGAAATATCAGGCTACACCAGCGGTGGAGAATGCCACGGGGGATATCGTCCAGGAATATCAGCCGACCCTCGGGATCGGCGCGCCGACAGATCAGGTGTTCCTGTTGCAGGAAGCCAACCGTCCCGATGAGCAGATGCCCGCCTTCGAGGACGAGCACGGCACCTACATCATGAATGCCAAGGACCTGCGCGCCGTGCAGCACGTGGACCGCCTGACCCACATGGGTGTGCATTCGCTGAAGATCGAAGGGCGCACCAAGTCCCACTTCTACTGCGCACGCACCACCCAGGTGTACCGCCAGGCTATTGATGACGCAGTGGCCGGGCGTGGGTTTGATCGCTGCTTGATGACCAACCTGGAGTCCCTCGCCCAACGCGGCTACACCGAGGGGTTTCTACGTCGACACGTGCACGACGAATACCAGAACTACCAGAACGGCAGCTCCGTGTCCGAGCGCCAGCAGTTTGTGGGCGAGTTGACCGGCGAGCGCCGGGGCGAGTTGGCCGAGGTCAAAGTGAAGAATCGCTTTGCCGTGGGCAACCACCTGGAGCTGATGACCCCCGCCGGCAACTTCCACTTTGACCTGGCCACGTTGCACAACGCCAAGGGCGAGGCCATCGAGGTGGCGCCGGGGGATGGGCACACCGTGTATGTACCGATCCCGACCGAGATGGACCTGCGCTTCGGCCTGCTGATGCGCGACGTTTAAATCCGGAACTGCCCGACCAACTGCCCCAGGCGCTGGCCCAGGTCCGCCAGGCTACGGGAGGTCTGGGCGCCCAACTGGGTTTCATCGGCGACGCTGTCCACCGCCACGGCAATCTGGTGCACGCTGCGGTTGATCTCTTCGGCCACGGCGGTCTGTTCTTCGGCAGCGCTGGCAATCTGAGCGTTCATTGAGTTAATGGTGCCGATCAACTGGGCCATGGTATCCAGGGAAGCGCCGGCCTGGTTGGCCTGGGCCGAGGTGCCGTCACCGGCATCGCTGGAGCGGCGCATCGCGTCCACGGCGGCGACCGTGCCTTTTTGCAGGCGGTCGATCATGCCCTGGATTTCCTGGGTGCTGGTCTGGGTGCGGCTGGCCAGGGCGCGCACTTCGTCGGCGACCACCGCAAAACCACGGCCAGCCTCCCCGGCCCGTGCGGCTTCAATCGCCGCGTTCAGGGCCAGCAGGTTGGTCTGCTCGGCAATCGAACGGATCACGCTCAAGACGCTGACAATCGACGCCACATCCTGCTGCAAGCTGTCGAGGGACACGCCGCTGCTGCGGATATCGTTCACCAGCGCATGGATCTGCGCGATGCTGCCGTCCACCACGCGCTTGGCGGCCTGGCCTTCAGCGTCGGTCTGTTGCGCCGCCACCGAGGCGCCTTGAGCACTGCGCGCCACTTCCTGCGCAGCCGAAGACATCTGGTTGATCGCGGTGGCCACCTGGTCGGTCTCGTGGCGCTGGCGTTCCATGGCCTGCTCCGAGCGCTGGGCCTGGTCGGACACCTGGCTCACCAGCCCGGTCAGTTGCGCGGTCATTTCAGTGATCTGGCGCACCAGGCCGTGGATCTTGTCGACAAACCGGTTGAACGCACCGGCCAGGTCGCCCAATTCATCCTGGCTGGTGATGGCCAGGCGGCGGGTCAAGTCGCCTTCACCGGCAGCGATGTCATCGAGGTTGGCTTTCATC
Source organism: Pseudomonas cyclaminis (assembly GCF_015163715.1). Lineage (GTDB taxonomy): Bacteria > Pseudomonadota > Gammaproteobacteria > Pseudomonadales > Pseudomonadaceae > Aquipseudomonas > Aquipseudomonas cyclaminis. The sequence continues at coordinate 2,436 of NZ_JADDUM010000008.1, read as the reverse complement.
AGGTGCAGCGGACGCAGGATGGCATTGGCCAGCAGCATGCCCACGGCGGCGATCACCAGCAGCACCACCACAGCCACACCGAGGATACTCAGCAGCACACCTTCCATGCGTTTCTCGACCTTGGCCTCGACCACCGCCACCTGGGCTTCGATGCCATCAAGGTTCACGGATGTACCGATGACCATGTCCCACTTGGGCAGGTATTCGGTGTAGCCGAGCTTGGGCACCAGTTCGGTCTGGCCGGGTTGGGTAGAACTGTATTGCAGGTAGTGGCTGCCGTCCTTGCCGACCTTGACCAGGTCGCGGTTGACGTATACGCCGTTGGGGTCGCGATTGTCTTTGAAGCTCTTGCCCACGCCATCGGGGCTGTTGCCCTTGAACAGGCGGATGGTCTCTGAGTCGTAGCCGAAGAAGTAGCCGTCCTTGCCGTAACTGGTGTTGGACAGCAGTCTGACCACCTCGGCCCGCGCCGCCGTATCACCGGGGGCGGCGGCGTCGTAGAGCGGTTTGATGGTGCTCATGGCCACTTCCACATAACTTTGCAGGGTGGCCTTGGCGTTGTTGAGCAGACGCTGGCGGGTTTCATCCACCTCGTTGCGCGCCTGCCCCTGGAGGATCCACACAGTGGTCAGGCTGATCACCACGGCAAACAGCAACACCGGCACAACGGCGAGGGACAGGACTTTGGCCTTCAGACTCAGACGCATGGCTTTTCTCTCTTATTAGGCGACTTGAGAGGTTATCGGCCAGCGGCGGTGAATCTGTAGATTAGAGTGTCATCGCCGCCAGCCAGCCAAATGCCAGCAATGGCAGGTTGTAGTGCAGGAAGGTCGGCACCACGGTGTCCCAGATATGGTGATGCTGGCCGTCGATGTTCAGGCCGGAGGTCGGGCCGAGGGTGGAGTCCGATGCGGGTGAGCCGGCATCGCCCAGCGCACCCGCCGTACCAACGATGCACACGATAGCCATCGGGCTGAAGCCCAGTTGCACACACAGCGGCACAAAAATCGCCGCCAGGATCGGCACGGTGGAAAACGACGAGCCGATGCCCATGGTCACCAGCAGGCCCACCAGCAACATCAACAAGGCACCGACGCCACGGCTATGGCCGATAAACGCCGCCGAGGTTTCCACCAGCGAGCGCACGTCGCCCGTGGCCTTGAGCACTTCGGCAAAACCTGAGGCGGCGATCATGATGAAGCCGATCATGGCCATCATCTTCATGCCTTCGGTGAACAGGTCGTCGGTGTCGCGCCAGCGCACGATGCCCGACACCGAGAAGATCAGGAAGCCGGCCAGGGCACCGATGATCATCGAGTCCAGCCACAGTTGAATGATGAACGCCGAGGCAATCGCCACGCCGGCCACCAGCAGGGTCAGCGGGTTGTACTGCACCGCGACTTGCTCGATGCGCTCGATTTTTTCCAGGTCATACACGCGCTTCTTGCGGTAGCTGATAAACACCGCCACCAGCAGGCCAACCACCATGCCCAGGGCGGGCAGGCTCATGGCGTGGGTCACGTTGACCTGGCTGATGTCCACACCACTCTTGGCCACATTGGCCAGCAGGATCTGGTTGAGGAAGATATTGCCGAAACCCACCGGCAGGAACATGTAGGGGGTGATCAGGCCGAAGGTCATCACGCAGGCAATCAGGCGGCGGTCCAGCTGCAGCTTGGTCAGCACGTACAACAGCGGCGGCACCAGCAGAGGAATGAACGCAATGTGGATCGGCAAGATGTTCTGCGACGCAATCGCCACCATCCACAGCAAGCCGATCAACAGCCATTTGACGTGGCTGCCACCGGTGGCTTCCTGGCGGTCAACCAGCAACAAGGCTTTGTCCGCCAGGGCATGGGCCAGGCCGGACTTGGCAATCGCCACCGCGAAAGCGCCGAGCAATGCGTAGGACAACGCCACGGTCGCACCGCCGCCCAAACCGCCGTTGAAGGCTTTGAGCGTGGCTTCGATGCCCAGGCCACCGGTCAAACCGCCCACCAGGGCGCCGACGATGATGGCGATGACCACATGCACGCGGGACAGGCTGAGCACCAGCATGGTGCCGACCGCGGCGATGACTGCGTTAATCATGGTTACCTCAAGCAAAAACATAAAAAACAGGCATGCCCTCGCTCAGGTGGCCATTGGCTGGCGACCCGCGTGCAGGCTTTAAGGAGGTCTTATTAGAGGGCGCGCACTTTGCAGGAGGCGGGGCTGCATGTCAAAAAACCTGTGGCGAGGGAGCTTGCTCCCGCTCGGACTGCGTAGCGGCCCCAAAAAAACGGGAGCGCTACGCACTCCAGCGCGAGCAAGCTCGCTCACTACAGGGATCGTGTTCTATAGGAAATACCGGGTATTTCTGAACCTGCGACTCAAGCGCTTCAACTTCCTCGCAAGACCCTCATTCATTGGCCTTCTCCCTTCCTGACAGGCGAT
>NZ_JADDUM010000079.1 GCF_015163715.1 Pseudomonas cyclaminis | reverse complement strand
GTGATGCCCGGACGCATACGTAATGCTAACGTTTGGCTCGGAAACGCTTGTCTTGGAGTTCCAATTACGTACGTCAATTCCTCGTACGTAATTCCGGATGCTTCCTCTTGCTAGCGCGTAGGATGAGTTGTCCACTCTCTCCATTCCCACCAACAATTGTTGGTCTCGCCCCATAAAGCTGAACGGGCCATCTGCGGCCAGACTGTAGGAGGATTGATCGCTTCCGCCACCATCTCCCTCCGTGACCTGCACGTTCATAAGATAAGGATTAGTCGTGCTGGCGCGCGAATTGAAGACCTGTTTGAACCCTTTATTGTCTAGGTCGAAATCGGTATGCGTGGCGGTCATCTTGACCTTCCAATCATTGTCAAAAGCGTACTGAAGCTCGCCAAATGATTGAAGATTTGATCGGTTCCAACGACTCCAAGAAGTCCCAAGGTAAGTGCTTCTGGAAAACTTGAGCGGTGAGCCATCAAAATCCGCAGGCAACCCTCCCCATGATCCAGTCGCATCCAGATGGGTGTATTCGATTCCCCCGGTCAAAGTAGTGCGGTCATTAAGATCGGCAGCTAGAACCGCATAAAGAACATTTTTACGTTCCATTCGCGAGTCTTGGAAAGAGTCTTTATCGTCATGTACCGCGATCACTCTTCCACGTACAGCACCATCGCTAGAGATGGGCCCTGATACATCTGCAACGAAGCGTTGATGATCCCATGAACCTGCGGTATAGCTTCCCGACGCATGGTGTTCATAGGTTGGACGCTTACGCACTATATTTACAGTTCCAGACGGGTTGCCTGCCCCCCGCAGCATGCCGGTCGCCCCTCTTAAAACCTCCATGTGATCGATAACCGCCGTATCACTCTGAATGTACGAGCCCCCTCCGCTGTTCTGCACAACCGTGGCCCCGTCGTACTGAATCGCATCAATGGCAAAGCCACGGGAGTAATAATCCACACGCTCACTGTCTGTGTAATCCACGACTATGCCAGGTGCTTGGGCGAGAGCGGTCGTCAGGTCTGTGACATTTTGATCCGCCAGCTGCTGCTGGCTCAGGACGGAGACTGATTGAGGGGTATGGCGGAGTGTCTGCGCTGTTTTACCAATGGTCACCTCACCAGTTGTGTAAGAGCCTGTACCTTCGGTGACGGCTCCAAGTGCTTGACCGGTAATATTGGTAGCTCCCAACTCCAGTGTGCCTGAAGCTGAAACAAGGACATAACCATCTTCACTAGCTTGGGCACGCAAGCCACTGCCCTTCAATACTTGAGCAAATCCATTGGTTAAGGAGTAATTGCCTATCAGGCCTCCGCTTTTTAAGTTTTCGACCTGTTCGCTACTGAATGAGATCGCGATACCAGACTCTTGAGCAAAAGAGGTCAAAACACTGTTGAGCGCCCCAGCTGCGATCTCATAACGCTTTACCAGCTCATGATTATTGATGACGTCGGCCGCATCTGCTGGCAGGCAGATGAGTGCGACATGAGTCGCGAATGCCAGGGCTATTCTGCAAATTGCAAATGAGCGTGGGTGACGTTTTGAAGACATGTTCCGTTTCTCCAGAAAATATTGACTAGTCCAAGGACGTGCCAAAAAGAAAAACTGGAAGGTGGCGACAGCTTTTTAATCACCGGACTTCAAAGTTACTCGGGTTACCCAAGGGGTAAATTGGCGAATTTCGATGGGTAGGCTCCGCGCTAACAGACGCAATGCGCTGTCGCTATCGTCTGTCGGAAGCACCGCATTGACCTCGATGCGTTGAAGGGCTTTACGGTCAAACCAAATGAATCCAGCCCTGTTACGGTTCAGTTGGTCTAATACAAGGCTTAAGGGTTGATGATCAAATAGCATCTGATGCTGGGACCAAGCGATTTCTAACGTTCTAGAGTTAACAGGTCGTAGCTCACCAGGCCCATTAGCATCGAAACGCACCTGCTGGCCAGCGTGAACTTCAACATCCTGACTGGCACTTTTAACCACGGTGCGGGATTCAATCATCGCCAGCCGCGTGCCCTCGCTATCCAGGTCGACCACAAAACGAGTGCCGAGTGCGCGAATGGTTGCGTGATCGGTAACCACCTGAAACGGCCGATGCAGGTCCTTAGCAACACTCACAAGCACGCTGCCTCTAAGTAGACGCACACTGCGAGTCCTGGAATCAAAATCTACGTTGATAGCCGATTGACCATCAAGGCTGACTTGGCTGCCATCCACTAACGTCTCGGTTCGCCATTGCCCATTGCTTGTCTCAAAATCAGGCAGGAATATCTTTTGTGTAAATTGGTACCAAGCGACTCCTAATGGAAGCGTTAACAAACTTGTCAAGGCAATGACCTTTACCACCTTTGGCAGGCAGGATTCTGGGAAGACCTGTTTCAACGCATACCGAGCCACGTCGGCTGGCAGGTCGTGCGGCAAAAACATACCCCGTTCCAACCGTTCGATCGCCGTTACATGCTGCGGGTCTATCTTGAGCCAAGCTTCGAAATCGGCACGTTGAGCTTCATCTGCCTCACCATCCAGGCGAACCAGCCACCGCGCGGCCTCCCGCAAAATTGTTTCTGGTAGCGGTGATTTCACAGTGAGCGTTCATTAACTGCATCGCAGCAAAGCAGCGCATCAATCAAATATGTCTGCACACTTTTGGTTGATACATTTAGTTTTTTGGCAATGTCCGAATGACTCAGTCCGTCAAGATGTCGAAGCATGAATGCCTGTCGAACCCGAGGTTTCATGTTCGCCAAAACATCGGTGAGTCGTTCGAGGGTCTGAAGCGCGAGAGCAATTTGCTCCGCAGATGGAGCATGCTCCAACTGCTCAACGCATACCGTCAATGCCTCTAAATATGCCTGTTCGAGCTTTAACCTGCGGCTACCGTCTATCAAAACGCGCCTTGCAATGGTGGCCAAAAATGCACGAGGCTCAGCAGGGGGAACATAAGCACCCGCACGCAGCAATTTTAGGAAAGTATCCTGCGCCATGTCCGCAGCATTGTGAGGGCAGTGCAGCCGTCGATGAAGCCACCTAATAAGCCAGCTGCGGTGGTTAACGTATAGCGAGTCCAAAGAGTCGACAGGAGCATGGAAATGAGTGTTCATCGTGCCGACACGCTAATGGGAATGATTCTATTTTATAGTGAATTGTCGATGGCTTGCAATATCTCCCGTCAGTACTCCAACGCGTTGCTAATGCTGGATATAGCAACTTCATGAGTTGAGAACACGAAGAACGAGCGATGGGGTCAGTGGCTTTAGTTAAGCTCAAATCATCGATCCACGATTAACTATGGCGCGTTTTCGATTGCGATGATTGCAATATTCAGTTCTGTTAGCGCTTTCTCAATGGAGGCCAAGTGATCAATAGCGTCTCGCTCAGGCTCAAAAGCAACACCCTCGCGAATAACAGCCTCCGACAACGTGATGGCTGGAGACGTATGAACCGTTCGCATCTTGACTGACGCCATTACTTGCAGAAGCTGCACAGCGCACTTTCCTCCCCCGTGCCCGCCATAAGTGACGATCATTGCAGGCTTTTCTCGCCATTCTAAATACAGGTGGTCAATGGCATTTTTTAACACCGCCGGGTAGCCCCAATTGAACTGAGGTGTCACGAAAATAACAGCATTGCAACTTTTGATTTTTTCGCTCCAGGCTCGAGTATGTTCTTGGATATAAACGCCGAGCGCCGGTAGGCCAGGCTCATCATCCATCGGAAGCCTCCAGTCCGCGAGGTCAATTATTTCGTAATCTGACCCGGTCATGCCGCGCCCAATGTCTGCGACCCATTCAGTTACTTTGGGGCAAATCCTGCCTGCCCGCGTGCTCCCCATAATCAATAATATTTTCGCTTCAGTAGCCATCTTTTTCCTCAATTTGCTTCAAATAATGATCCGTTTGGGGCTGCTCGCCCCTCCACGAAATGCCCCTCATTCTAAGGCAGGCCCTAGTGGAAACGCAGCGGGATGACGATCAATTCCCCGCAAAAGTTTTATCGAACTCAGCTCAATTTACCGTATCGGAAGTAACTGAGCCCGATAACGAAGCCTGCCGTGTAATGTATGTTGCAAATCATTAAAGAAAGTGAAGGCTACCGGTACTACCAGCAAACTTAACGCCGTTGAAGTGATCAACCCACCAATCACCGCGATAGCCATGGGCTGACGGAAGCTGGCATCGGCACCCAGGCCAAGTGCAATCGGCAGCATCCCGGCGATCATGGCCAGGGTCGTCATGATGATCGGGCGCACGCGTTTATGGCAGGCGTTGACCAATCCTTCACACACGGACAAGCCTTGTTGCTGGACGCTCATCACGGCGTACTCGACCAGCAGAATCGAGTTCTTGGTGACGATGCCCATCAACATCACCAGGCCAATCATGGATGGCAGACTCAGCATACCTCGCGCCACCAGCAAGGCGACGAAAGCACCGCCCACCGACAGCGGAATCGCAAAAAGAATGGTCAACGGTTGGAAGAAGTCACGAAACAATAGGACCAGCACGCAGTACACACAAACGAGTCCGATGAGGATCGCCATGCCGAAGCCATCCATCAGCTCGGTCATAAGCTCTGCGTCACCGGTTTCGATCAGCTTGACGCTCGAAGGCATGGACTGGATGGCCGGCAGCGCCTTCGCAATGTCAACAGCCTTGCCAAGCGGCATGTGACCCAGGTCAGCGGTGACCGTTGCGTATCGGCGTCGATCGTAACGATCGATTTGGGTAGGACCGCTCTCCATCGTCAGGCTCGCGACACTTGATAGAGGAATCAACCCGTCGCGGCCACGTACCCGAAGATTGGACAAGGTTTGCAGGTCCTGGCGGACGCTGTCGGGAATGCGCACCTGAATCGCTATTTGACGATTGTTCAGATTGAGTTTGGCCATCTGCGCATCAAAATCGCCGTTGGTCGCAATGCGCACGGTTTCACCCAGAGTCGACGTGCTGACACCGCGCTCGGCAGCCTGCCGGTAATCGGGGCGTACCACGATCTCGGGGCGCTCCAGGCTGGCGGTGGAGATAATATTCGCCAGGCCCGAAACATCGCGCAGTTCCCGCTCCAGCGCTTGAGCCGTGGCCTTGAGCGCCACGGTATCGTCACTGGCCAGAATCAGCGATATTTTCTCCCCAAGTCCACCTGTCCCTAAGGAAAAACGCGCGCCGGGCACATCGCGCAGGGCCGCGCGTATGTGGTTTTCGATGTCTGTCTGGCTTGGGCGAGTGTCACGGGGAGAAAGGACCAATGTCATCGTAGCCCGGCGCAATTCCGCAGCCTGGGTCTGCCCACGCCCCGCCGGCTGGGAAACTCCCACAGTGCTCATGATATGTTCAATCCCCGCGATACCTGTGATTGCATGGCTGACGGCTTGCGTCGTGGCGAGGGTGGCCGCCAGGCTGCTGCCAGGAGGCAGTTCGACATTGATGTTGCTGTAGCCCTTATCGGAGGCTGGAATCAGCCCCGTCTCCAGTAGCGGAATCATCGCCACCGAGGCAGCGAAAACAAGGACAGTGCCCAACAAGGTCAGGCGTCGATGGGTGAGGCACCAGCGCACACAACTCAGATAGCGCCGCATCAGCGCGCCGTCCTTTGCTTCCATGGGTGCGGCATGGGTCTTGAGCAGATAGGCTGCCATCATAGGCGTCAGCACGCGGGCCACCAGCAGTGACGAAAGTACTGCGACCACCGCCGTCCAACCAAACTGTTTGAAGAACAGGCCCGGTACACCGCTCATCATGCGGTTGGCAAGAACACCACGACTAACGACAGGGTGGTTGCCATGACCGCCAAGGCAATTTCGGTGACGGCATCACCGGCGGCCTGTTTAATGGGTTTGCCCATCCGGCTATGACGCTCAATGTTTTCAATCTCGACAATGGCATCGTCCACCAGAATGCCCACGATCACCGCCAGTGCGAGCAAGGTCAGCGTATTGAGGGAATAGCCGAGCCAATTCATCACCAGAAACGTCGGCAGGATCGACAAGGGCAAAGCAGACGCCGAGATCAAGGTGGCACGCCAGTCTCGCAGAAACCAAAAGACCACCAGCACGGCGAGCAAGGCCCCTTCGTAGAGCATGTGCATCGAGCCTTCATATTGCTCGTGGGTGAAATCAACCGTCCCGGACACCTTGGTGAAGGTCAAAGAAGTATCGGCAGCACGTAGCTTTTCGAGTGCGTCCACCACCGCTGCCTCGAGGCGGGTTTCATCGAAGCCCTTGGCTCGGAATAACCTGAAGCCAACCACTGGTTTGCCGTCAAGTGTGGCGATCTGAGTGCGGTCGGCGTAGGTATCCTTGACCATAGCTACCTGATCCAGGTTGATGCGTCGGCCACTATCGAGTACCACCGGCAATGAAGTCAGTTCCTCGGCTTGGCGTACTGTGGCGATGGTACGCACGGCTTGCTCCACGCCCCCTACCTGGCCACGCCCACCGGAAGATTCTTGCTCCATGCTTTTTAAAGCTCGGGATACCTCGGCTGCTGTCGCGCCTTGCGCGGCCAGGCTTACCGGATCGACCTCAACCCGGACTTGACGCTGTACACCGCCGATGCGTTCAAACTTACCGATACCAGGAACGCCCAGTATCATCTTGTTGAGGACGTCATCCACGAACCAGGACAGTGCCTCTTCATCCATACGCGATGAGGCAACGGCATACAATAAAGTGGCCTCATCGCTGCCGACACGAACCGCACTGATGGACGGTTGTTCAAGGTCGCTGGGTAAATCGGAGCGCACCCTGTCGACGGCATCCTTGGTCTCGATCAAGGCATCAGACAGTTTCTTTTCCAGGATAAATTCCACGTTGATGGTCACGAGCCCATCAACGATGGAGGTGCTGATGTGCTTGATGCCGGACAACGTGGTCAGGGAGTTCTCCACCTTGCGTGCAACTTCCGTTTCCAGCTGGGCGGGGGCGGCCCCCGGCTGTGTCAGCGAGATAACCACGGTGGGCAGGTCAATGTCCGGCATGTTGGCGATGGGCAGCGCGCGAAAACCAAGGATGCCGGCCAAGGACAGCAAGATAAACAGGAGGATGGAGGGAATGGGGTTGCGGATCGACCAAGTTGCGAAATTCATCGTCTACTCCTTTGCGGTAACAGGCGACTTGCCAATGTGGACACGATCGCCCTCGTTCAAGAACCCTGCACCTTGCACGATCACGGTTTGCCCGACGTGGATGCCGGATACGATCTCCACCTCGTGGTCTTGCCGCCGTCCCACCGTCACCGGCTGCAAGGTGACCCGATTGTCGTCGAGCATCACTGGCACGTAGCTGCGACCGTCCCTGATCACCACGCTCACTGCGGGGACGACGACGGCCGAGCTGTCGGAAAGATCGATCCGCCCTCTCGCATACATGCCGGCACGCGCCGAGCGGGATGAATCGATGTCGGCGTAAGCGATGCCCAAACGTGTCTGGCTGTCGAGGCTTGGTGCTAGCTCGCGAACCACGGCGGTAGCTGAGGTGCCGTCGGGAAGCTCCAAGATGACACTTTGGCCATGCTTTACCTGGGCCAACTGTGCCGCGTTCAGCTCACCCCGCCACTCCAGTCGGCTTTGGCGGATAATGCGAAACAACTCTTGCCCGTTACCGTACACTGCCCCAACCGTCGCGCTGCGTGCGCTGATCACCCCGTCATCCAGCGCCGTCACCTTGGCGTAGCGCAATTGCAATTGGGTGCCAATGAGCAGCGCCTTGGCCATATCGGCTTGGGTTTCATACTGAAGCACGTCCTGATCGCTGATGCCGCCGGTACCTTTCAACTGCTGGGCTCGCTTTCGGTTCGCGTCTGCCTGCTGCCAGGACGCCTTGAGGCGAGACTCATCGGCGCGTAGCAAATCTGCATCAAACGTCGCCAGCAACTGCCCACGCTTCACGCGGTCACCCACGTTAACGAGTATCTCGACCAAGCGCAGATTTGCGACTTGAGAACCAATCACTGCCTCTTCCCAAGGCATCACTGCACCACTGGCCTCAAGGCGAGTTGGCCAACGGCTCATTGCTGCGGCTGCAACGGTAACCGTCAGTGCAGCCGCCGGTTGGCTGGATGCTTGAGGCGCGGAGGTGAGAGAGGTGAATGGAAGCAACGCGATCACTGTCAAACTCGCGCACAGCGCTACGACGCACTTGAACTTGTGACCGAACAGCAGCGACAGAAAAGTCCACTTATTCATGGGGTGGGGTATCCGCAGTGAGGGCAATAGCGCCGCCGGTGGCTTTTACGAGGGCGATCCAGGCTTTTGCCTGGTCGCGACGGGCGGAAATTTCCGCATCCTGTGCCGACGCGAACTGTCGACGACTGTCTTCCAACTCAAACAGGCTGACAGCGCCGGCTTTCCACTGGGCATCGGACGCCTGGAAGGTGGTTCTGGCGGCGATGACACCTTCCTGGGTAGAGGTCACCCTGGATGTTGCCGATGTCTGCGCGGCCAGGGCATTTTCTACGTCCTGCGCAGTGACGCGCACGGTACTCTGCAAGTTGGCGGCGGCACGTCGATAACGCGCCTGCGCACCTTGGACGTTCGCTGCCCCCGCGCCACCATCGAACAGACTACCGGTCAGGCTGGGGCCGATGGACCAAGTGTTAAAATCCAGAGTGGACCCGGCGGCTCGGACCCATTGCCCGGTCAATGCCGCAACGAGATCGATGCGCGGCAGACGGTCGGCGCGGGCGACTGCTATATCTGCCCAGGCGGCTGCCGTTTCCCGTTCAGCCGAGATAACGTCGGGATGCAATGCCAGCACGGTTGCTGGTAACTCGAGAACTTCCTCCGGTGCCTGAGGCATGAACACCCGCTCGTCATTACGCGTTTGCGGTGCGATGCCGACCAAGAGGCGCACTTTGTCAGCCTCCACACCGCTTAATGCTACAAGTGCGTTCACTTGGCGGGCGCATTGATCGACTTGGCTCGCAAGGCTGGTGCGCGAGGTGGAGAGGCCTGAAAGTATCCGTGCCTCGTCAACCGGTGCCGCAAAACCGGTTTTCAAGCGCAATTGGGTTAACTCTAGTGTTTTTTCACGGGAGCGGATGTCGTCGACCAATACGCGGCGCGAGTTCTCACAGGCGCGCAGTGAAAGCACGTCATTGGCGATGTCGGCTGCTAACGTGAGACGCGTTGAAATCGCATCGGCAGTGCGGGCATCTAGGTGGTTTTGCGCGGCTTTTACCGATTGGCGAATGCGCCCAAACAAATCCAGCTCCCAACTGAAGTCTGGCCCTAAGGAGGCAGACGTACTCAACGCCGTTACGCGGGTGCTGAAGGGCGAGGTATTGCGGCTTTTCTCGCGCGTGAGGCTGGCATTTACATTAATAGCCGGCATAGTCGCAGCATCATCCACACCTAACGTTGCCCTGGCCTCATCAACGCGAGCCAATGCCTGGAGCAGTGTCGGGTTGTCAGCGAACGCCGCTTCGGTCAACGAATCGATGGCGGTATCTTTCAGAGGCCTCCACCAACGCTCCCTCAGTAACGGGTTTTGCCCTGGCGCTGGGAAAGTGCCTGCCGACCAGGCAGCAGGCGTGCGCAGGGCCGGTTTGACATAAGCTGGCTGCAAGGCGCAGCCCGCTGACACCGACATGGCGGCAACCAAGGCGCAGATAGACAGTCGGTAAGAGGTGTCACACTGAAACAGGCGGGCACTGCACTGGTATCTGAAAATCATTTTGGCTGACCGAAAGTAAAACCACGTTGAGCCGGTACCCCGGACGTTTTCCTTCAGTGCAAAACAATGATGTCTGATAAGGGGTTGCGCCAACGCTCCTCGATTCTTGCGTCGTCCGCGCGATACCCCAGTGCGATCACCAGCGGAATGACCGAGCCCCGCGGCAGTTGCAGCAGGTTGCTGACCTGAGAGGCGGAAAACCCCTCCATAGGGCAAGAATCGATGCCTTTGGCGGCAGCCCCAAGCATGATGGTCTGAGCGGCGAAGATCGCATTACGCGCTGCCCACTGACGGCCGCCCACATGCCCTATCGGAATCAGTGACAATGACGGGCGAATGAGCGCCGCGAGCGCAACTAGGGGCGACCATAAAACCGACGATCCCACCCCGAGGATTTTCTGGAACATCCCTACTTGCTTGCGGTAATAGGCTTTCGAGTCCACGCCCAGCACCGATGAGCCTTCGACATGCGCGAGCTGCGCCTTGGCGGTGCGCAGGCCAAGTGCGGGACTGGCGACAATCACTACAAACTCTGCGGCAGATGCCGCCGCTTTCTGCCCATTGCAGGCCAGCGCCATACGGACTTGCAACGCCGGATCACGGATCCAGTGCAGCTCATAAGGCTGCATATTACCGCTTGAGGGCGCATAGGCCGCCTCGGCGAGCAAGGCATACACCTCACCTTCTGGAATGGGGGTTGAGTTGAACTTTCGGATCGCTCGGCGAAAGCGATTGGCGGCTTGGAAGCCGTCCCATGGACGCACGAAGTCTTGTGTATTCATGATGCAATCACTCTTGAGTCGTGAAGAACATTGTGTTTTCACGACTCAAATAGTAAGTTAAAACTTACATTTCCTAAACTCATGTTCTGGAGTGCTTAGTGAGCAACAGTCGATCAAGCGTCAAGCCCAGGAAACTCCCGGCCCAGGCCCGTTCTCGCGCAACCGTTGAAGCGATTGTTCAAGCGGCGACTTACATTTTGACCAAAGTTGGCTGGGAAGGCCTGACGACCAACGCCATTGCAGAACGCGCAGGCGTCAATATCGGTTCGCTGTACCAGTTCTTCCCCAACAAGGAGGCGGTGATCGTTGAGCTACAGCTACGCCATGCTGCCGCAACGCGCACTGATTTGCTCAAAGCGCTACAAATCTTGCCGGATCAGCCCACTCTCCGAGAGGCGCTGACCCTGATCGTCGAGCTGATCGTCGCCGAGCACCGCGTAGCGCCCGCGCTGCACAAGGCCATTCATGAAGAACTGCCACGCACCGTCCAGATGGATGAAGAGAAAGATCACCTGCAACAGCAGTTCTCTATGGTACTGAGGCCGTTTATGAAGAACGTACCCGACCCGGATCTGTCGATCTATCTGATGGGTATCGCAGCGCATGCGATCATCCACACCGTCACTGCCGATAGGCCAGAGTTGCTAGGTAAACCAAGCTTCGTTATAGAGGTTGTAACCTTACTTGATAACTATCTTCGTAGAGTTTGAGATTGATGCCTCTTTTCATGACATTGGTGATTGCCTCAGAAAGCATATTCGCCCATATCACATCACATACTGGTGAATAGCCCTAAGCTTGTAGGTGTTAGATGACCGCTTGTGGCCGGTTTCTACCGTCGCCACTTTCAGCTTCAGATCGACCGCTTCCTGTTGCCTCCCGGCTGCGGTAAGAAGATCGCCATGCCATGCATGCGAAGCAAGGTTGTAAAATCGATCACAAACGAGGGGGAGGCAATGAAAAATTATTTCGTGAGGTATTCCAATATTGCCTCCCAACAGCTTGCCCACCGACTGCAACTCGTCCGAACTGTGCCTACTCAGCTGGACTAGCCAACCACTTCTCCTCGACCACTACATTGCGCTGAGTTCCCAGATTGATCTTGCCGTCACTGCTACGAATGCTCGCCTCGACGACATCGCCGACCTTTAGATACTGGTCTCGACCTTCCTGGGCCTTGAGGAAAAGCTTCCATTTAACGGCTTCCGGAAGCAGGGCAGCGATCCGCTGCTTTGCCGGTGAGGGCACTGCCAACGCGCAACCTGCGGGTGTACCAGTAGCAATAAGGTCGCCGGGGTTTAAGTTTTGCACGCTGGAGAGCTCGCTCAAGGTCTGCGCCGGCCCGAATACCAAGTTTGCACTGCTGTCGTTCTGACGAACCTGGCCGTTTACGCTGAGACTCAATTTAAGGTCTTTAAGATAGGTCATTTCCTCCTTCTCAAGGAGGCACAAATAGGGGCCGACTGGGCCGAAAGTGCGGAAGCTTTTACCTTTGTAGAACTGCATTTGTGGGATCTGGATATCGCGAGCCGAGTAGTCGTTAACAATCACCACCCCGGCAACGTACTCATGCAGGTTGCTATCGGTAACCGCCACTGTGCCGGTGATGCCACGCTTGAGCACCAATCCCAACTCCACTTCATAGTCGAGAAAGCGCACTGCGAGCGGTTTTATTAACTCGCTATCGGCGGCGACAATGCAACTAGTGGCTTTGGTGAAGATCATATTGAAGTTTTTGGAATCTGGATCCATGCCGGATTCGATCATGTGCTGCCTGTAATTGGCGCCCTGGCAAACAAACTGCTGCCCACTGGTAATCGGCGGTAACAGCGTGACATCGGCCAAACTCAACTGGCCGTCCGGGAGCGCGGCTAGATCGGCCAAATTCACATTACTAACCAGCTCGCCTGTACTGGCGAACTCGCCTGGTATTTCAGCGATTTTCTCGTTGCGAATTACGCCCCACTGGGCACGATTCTGATGCACGAAACGCAATACATATACTGCCATGGCAGAGGCTCCAGACTGTTATTGACGCCAGCGGCATCAAGGTACGGATTATCAAACTGACCAAGTTAGATGGGCGGGACACGATCAGCCAAATAAGCGTGCCAAGGTGATCATTTTGCGTATGGTCAGATCCGGACAATGCCGCAGGTTGTGCAGTAACGCACGGACATTGATCAGATTTAATTTGGGCTTTGTAAAGCTCCTAGGAATGCTTTGGCCCCACTGGGCCAAATGTTCCTTGCTAGTACCGTGCAGCTCTGTGGGCTGTTGCGCTGTGAACACGTCACCATCGCAGTAGTGCTCATGTTTATCGCCCCAAGGGTCTTGCCAATAGTCGAAAATTTGGCTTCCCAAAATATGCCGGCCGATACCCCAGGCATGTGTCCAACCGCGCTCCCTAAGCACACGCTGGCCCATGCCAACGGCATCGATATCCACCACTTCGAATGCACTGTGGCTATAGGCCGACATAAAGCCTTGCGCTAGCGCTAGGGTGTGGTGGTCAGCCGGTTTGTCACCCAGGTCCAGTCGCATAAATGCGACTGCAGGGGAGCCGTCGTCGAGAACATGCACATCGCTGGGAATAAGCCCGAGATGCTGGGTGTACCACGCACATGTGGCTTGATAATGGGCGACCTCTAGCACCACATGACCCAGCTTAAGTATCTCGGGTGCGGCAGCAGGCGCGCGTTGCGAAGCATTGATTCGCAGCAAGTCCTCCGCTAGGTTCAACGTCAGCGGATTGCGATGCGGTAACGTGAAAACGGTTGCTTGTCCAAAAACTGCTTCAACGATGAAACCAGCGGGATCACGCAACTTTACCCGCTCACCGCCCCCCGGATAGGGAGCGGCTTCGACGTTCGACGCACCGGGTAATGCTGCTAGGCGAAAGAGATCTTCCCGACTGGCCACCATAAAACCGAAACCGACAAACGCCGCAGTAGCGGCTCGCTCAACGCGATAACAAAATGGCGAGCTGTCCGTACCGCGCAGGTACAAAGTATGTTCAAAACGGGCACTAACTGTGAGACCGAAATCGCTCAGAAACTGTTCCGCCTTGGCCAGGTCAGGCCGTTGAAAAAGTAGGTAAGCTAAGCGTTGAACTTTGACTGTTGGCTGCACGCTACGCATTGGCTGCGGCGTCTTGAGCATCAGTGGGGCTGGGCAAACTGTCATTTGTTTGTCCTCCGACAAAAAAAGGGCCGCCTTTAGCAGCGGCCGAGGTCTCCGGCAAAGGCGCCTTCGACGAAGTAGCGTTCTTCACAATGCGAGTTCTAGTACGCTCGAACTAACGAACTCCGGAGTTTCGAAGTGCCGTTGGGGTGTACTCAGCGGCGAGCACTGAGAAGCCAAACTCAATAGGTTGCTGTTCTTCATTTCGCATGCCCGAAACGATGTACCGGCCATTGATCAAGTCATACACTGCCTCGACCCCAAGCCACGGAATTTGACGGTCGTAACGCGGGGACATATAGCCCTCAGAAACCCGCCATAAGGTATCGCGAGCGTCGTACTGATCAGCCAAGGCGATCTGCCAGGTGTCCTCATCGACGTACATCACACGTTTTGCGTAAATGTGTCGCTGGCCGGGTTTGAGGGTCGCTTCCACCACCCAGACGCGGTGCAACTCATAGCGGGTAAGGTCGGAATTCACGTGTCCCGGCTTAACCACATCGCTGTACTTGAACTGTGGCGACTCGAGCTTGTAGCTGTTGTAGGGAATATAGATTTCCTTCTTCCCTAACAGCTTCCAGTCGTAGCGATCCGGCGCACCATTGAACATGTCAAGGTTGTCGGCCACACGCTGGCCGTCGGATGCGGGGTATGGGCCGTCATACGCAATTTGTGGGGCTCGGCGAACCCGGCGTTGACCGGCGTTGTACACCCAAGCCATCCGCGGTGTTTTCACTTGGTCGATAGGCTCATGCACAAGCACAACGTCACCGGCCAATCGCGCGGGTGATGTCACAAGCTGCTTATAATAAAACAGCACATTGCCGGGGTTGCTCGGATCGAAATCTTTCACTTGCTCGCGGTAGGCGAACTGCTGGTTAAAGTACACCGGCACAAAGGTGCCATCTGCCAGTGGAGTGGCTTGCACATGAGTACGTCGCGCACTGCCGCCGCGGTATCGGGTGATGTGGTTCCACATTACCTCCAGCCCATTTTGTGGGATGGGAAACGGCGTAGCGGTATCAAAGTTTTCTAGTCCATTCCCATCTGAAATCAAGGTGCTGTGAACCGCATTCCGGGCGATCGCTTGGTAAATTTTCTCTGGAAAATTGGCACTGCGGTGAGTGGGGTAAACCGCGATGTGATAGCTGTCCGGATAGCGCTTGAGCATGGCTACTTGGCCTTCACTGAGCTTGCTCTGATACTGCGCCAGGTTTTGCGCGGTGATGGTGAGAACCGGCTTTTCGCCCGCGAATGGATCACTGAGAGCGCCGCTGCTATCTGCAGTACCAGCATCCTTATTGAGGCCCCCGGTCCAGGCCGGAATGCTGCCATCGGCATTGCCGGCGCGCTCGGCGCCAACCGGCGTAAGGGTGGTGGCCAACTTGGCGGCCTCGCTAGCTGGTACAGCGGCTTGTGCGACGACAGCCATAAGGCTAAGGGCGCCCAGTAACGTATGGGTGGTTTTCATAGTTTTACCCTCAGAATGACACGCCGAAGCTCAGGGCTACGAAGTCGCGGTCAATGTTGACGTTGTAATCGCCACCAAAATAATCGGTGTACGACAGGCTGGCGTTGTAGGTGTTCAGGTAGGTGGCATCCACGCCCAGGCTGATGGCTTTGGAGCCTTCGTTGAAGCCGGGTTCCGGGCCATAACCCGACACGTCGTGAGACCAAGCAGCATTAGGCCGTAAAGCCACGCCAGGTATCAGGTCGCTGTAGTCCAGCACAGCTCGAAGTCGGTATCCCCAAGAGGTTGGTGTGCCGAAACCGTTGTTTTCACAGTTCTGCGGCGCTCCGCTGTTGGTGGCTTCAGTGCACAAGGCGTTATCGGCCAGAGCACCCTGTCCGTATGAGGTGCTGCGGCCGTAGCGCAGGCCGCCTCTTCCTTCAAGGCCGCCAATGTGGGTTACCCCTACCTCACCTACTACGGTCAGCCGGTCGGCTCCCCACACCTGATCAAAAAAGTGCGTCGCTGTAACTTGGGCTTGGGTCACTTCTTTCCGACGGTAACCGGTCAGTTCGGCGTTGTTTGCCACAGCCACAGCGCCCGACGACAGCACCGGAGACAGATCCTCCTCGCCAACGACGGCAGTCACCAGGTCGATGGAATTAACTTGAACCGGTAGATTCGGGCGATAACTGATTTCGCCGGACAACGTTGTGCCGGTGGGCAAGCTGGTGCTGAAACTAAGGCCATAAAGACGGATATCCTCCGGGTACTCCGCGAAATAACTGGAGCTGCCCAAGCGGTAAGCCTGCGCGAGACTCTGACCGGTTTCCGAGGCCAGGAATCCACCACAGCCGGCTGGACCAATGCCCAAATTCCCGCATAGGTCTTGAGCGAAGCCAGTGTCGGCGGTATGCGGGCCGGACGTTGCGCTGAAGTAGGCTTGGCGGCTGTGGTAGTTCATGAAATAGGCGCCAAACTCGCTGTCTAGCTCCGGCGCAAACCAACGCAGCGCAACGCCCCACTGGCCATCGTCACGGGCATCCCGATCACCGACTCGTGGCATTTGAATGCCCTCGGACGTCAGATTGATACCTAACGGTTTGAGCGCTGCTTGGGCAGCTGCGTTCTGCTCTAGGTCTGGCCCGGCACGCAGGCCGTCGCAACCGTCGGCTATGATGTCGATCTGCGAGAAAAACGTGCCGCAGTTATCGACCACTGTCTGGTCCCACTCCAACTGATAAAACGCTTCGGCCGACAGGTTTTCCGTAAGGTTCTGCGACAGGTAGAACATATTCACCGGAATCAAACCTTCCTTGATCTCGGAGCCCGGCCGGCGAAAGGATGCAGCGTCCATGGGATTGATGACGTTGATACCTCCTTGAATAAACGTGCTCTCGCCCCAGCTCACTACCTGCTTGCCAACGCGCACCGTGCCGGGAAGATCACCAACCACGTAGTTGTGATAGACAAATGCATCAAGGATTTGCGCACCGGAAGACTGAGCACCTTCTTTGCGATTGTGGTCATCGACGTCTTTGAACAACCGGTTTTCGTCTTTGAGCTCGAAGTCGTACCAATACTTACCTCTTGCAAATATGCCGGAGTCTCCATATTTCAATTCGAGATCGTGAATACCTTTGAACACTTTGGAAAAGGTCTCGCCTTTTTTGAAATTCCGGCGACCGTCGTCCGAACTGGCACTATTAAGTAAACCGGGATTCGGATCATTGGTTGACCAACCGGCTCCTACCGATAAGTTCGAATCGAACTGACCCTCGATCTCTCCAATACTGAACGACACAGCCGATGCCGACTGGCTGTTTACACTTGCAACAAGGCTTATGGCCAAGGGCAACGCGGCCCGATGCCAGGGTGGGTTTTTATTGCTCATTTCGCTTACTCTCTCTTGTTTTTTTTATGGTGCGTTAAGCGCGCTGCTGCACTGGTTTTGCGAAATTCAGGGCGCAGCAACCCCTACAAGCCATTGCCGAAACAAAGACTGGTATTGGATTTACCAACGGTTATTGCCGAAGGATTAAAGGGTCACAGGGAGCTATCCCATGGGTTGGACGAAAAAACGGTTCATATCAGCCCTAACTGCCGCCACCACAGATAATCCAGCGGAAACAGTACCAGGACAGTGATCAACGCGACGGCTAGAAACAGCTTGGTTGCATCTTTCAATCGGACGCTACCCATAGTCATGGCCAAGATAATCGGTGGGCATTGATACGGAAAAAGCAGCAGGCCAAACGCGGGAACCTGCAGCATCAAGATAGAGTTGAGGCTTAGTCCACTCGCGTTGGAAAACTCGCTGGCCAGTGGTGTTAACACGGCTGGCAAGCTGGGAAGTGTGGTGATCAGGCCAATACCTGCACCGATCGCGGTCAGCGAAGCTGCCGCCGCTGCCGGGTGGTCAGGAGAGATGGCCGTCCAGGTCAAAAGACTACGACCCAGCGTGAAACCGATGCCGCTGTCGGCGACCACTGCGCCCAGGCCGAGAAAGCCGGCAACGTAAATGAGCGGAGTAATATGCACACCGTCGGTTAAGGCTTTGGTGCTGATGATGTTCATGGCTGGCAACAGACAAACGATGGCTGCTCCAAGCGACACCCAGGCCGGAGATATCCCGTGAATGAAGTCGGTCATATACAACAGTACTGAAAATGCCAGCACCCAAAACAGACGCTGCTCTTCGCTACTCAAGCGATGCCCTTTACTTCGAGCAAGCGGCTGGCATGGGCGCGACTCAGGAAACAAGTAGGTGATCACCACCACAATCACCAATGCCTTTAAAACTCCCAGAATCGGAAAGTGGGCGAGCAGGTAACTGCCATAGGAGAGATGTATGCCATACATGGACTCGGCCGCGCCCAATAGCACGCTATTAGGAAGGTTTGCGGGCAAAATTGCGGTGGGCGGCATATAGCTAGAGGCAGCTACTGCCAGAACCAGACCGGTGTGGCCGTTGGACCCGGGTTCGAACCCAAGCTCCTTGGCCAAGGCCAAAACGATGGGCGTGAGCAGCAGGATACGGCCCGTGGTGGACGGCATCAGAAACGCCAGCACGACGGATACCAGTGCCACGCGCAGCAGATAGCCGTTATATGCTTGCGTTTTACCGCTGAAAACTACCGCAGCAATCCGGGTACCCAACCCAGTGGTTTTTATCGCCACACCCAGCACGCTGCCGCCGAACACCAACCACCAAGCGGTGGAGCTGAACCCGGAAAACACCACGTCTGTAGGAGCTATGCCGAACAGTACGACCAGCAGAAAAAAGAACAGCGTAGGCGTTGGTTCATCCAACAAGCCAAAGGCCCAGGCGCCCAACGTAAACCCAACCACCAGCGCCGCCTGCAAGGCTTTGATCGGCAACTCCGGGGGCAACACCATCCAGTAAGCCCCGACCAATAATCCAATCAGTATCGTGTAAAAAACCGATACCACGACCGCTTTGCCTAGCAGTGGGGGGACAAACGCTTGAACATCGCCAGCATCTAGAGATGCAGGGGGGGTGGCGCGATAACTAGAGGTTGATCTTTTCAAGGTCAGGTCCTTGTGCAACGCCCCCTGCTGTCTTTTTCAGGGCGTATGGGCGCCTGCGCAACGCAAGCTTTTATTTTTTTCAATTCGGACTTCGTCCCCCTGATGACAGGGGGTGTGAAAACTCAGCGGCCGTAGTTAGCTCAAGCTGGAGCACCCACGTTTTGAACGCCAATGTCGCTGAAGTAACGCTCAGCCGCCTTTTGCCAGTCCCGCGTTGCAATTCGGGCGATGTAGCCATCAGGGCGGACCAGAACGGTCACGTTTTCGCTGCTGTCGATGCCATAAGCCATCCGGGCATGCAACTGGTCATCGGCCAGGTCATTGGGGCGTTGCTCGTGCTGCTCGATATGGTTGGGTCGAATAGCAATAACTTTCAGCAGCCCCTCTTGAACAGCGAGACGCTGAGTAGTAGCGATGGCTTTTTTGCCAAATGCAAGCAGAGTGAAATGAGTACCTTTGAATGCATCAAACAAAGTGGTCGCACCCTGCGAGCGGTTAGAGCACGGCGCGTCGGGTGCGCGGTCCCCAGCCGCCAGCATTCGCGTTCTGGCAGTTGAACCACGGCTCAACGAACTCTCGCGGTAGTTGATTTGAAGTTGGCGCTCGGCATCGCCACGGGTGAGCTTGGGCATACGCACTTTGCTCACCGAATTGAATAGCTGGCTGGAAATTTCCAATACCGCAGCGGCCACCGGCATACGTTCTTCCTGGTAGCTATCGAGTAACGAGTCCGAGCCACTTTCAAGCATGAGGGCCAATTTCCAACCGAGGTTGTAGGCGTCTTGCACACCGGTATTAAGCCCTTGTGCACCTGCCGGGGTGTGAACGTGAGCTGCGTCACCGGCGAGTAGTACCCGGCCAACTCGATACTTCTCCACCAGCCGTACGTTGGGGCGAAACAAGGACAGCCAGCTGGGGCTATGGATGCGGATATTTTTGTTGCCAGTGACGGCGAGCCAGCGCTGTTGAATCGAGCTTTCCGAAAGTTCTGGATCCTGTTCGGACGGATTAATCTTGATCATGATTTGGAACAGGTTGGTATGCGGCAGCGGGCAGAGACCTATTAGTCCACCCCGCAACGACGGCCATACGTGCCAGTTGTTTCGCCCCAGCCCTTCCACATGTACATCTCCGACAATCATTCGGCCCTCCTGAGAAGTGGTGCCGATAAATTGCACGCCCAATTGCTTGCGCACGAAGCTGCGGCCGCCATCAGCACCGACCACATACCGGGCCCTGATAGTACTTTTTACGTCGCCAGCGGTGATCTGTACCACAACCCCGTCTGCGTCTTGTGTCACCCCCAATGCCTCAGTACCCCATTCCACCTCGCCGCCGAGCTCCCGCAGTCGATTACGCAAGATTTCCTCGGTTCGCCATTGCGGAATCAGGCAAGTGTTTGGGAACGGGACATCCGGGGTTTGTTTACGGTGTTTGATCATCGACCACTCAATGCCGATTATCGGCAAATTGAGCTTCATCAAGGGGTATTTGGCCCCGCCTCGAAGGATGGCATCGGCGACTCCCAGGTCATTAAACACTTCCAAGGTGCGAGGCTGGATGCCCTTGCCGCGAGAACCATTAAAGGGAATAGGGGCCTTTTCAATAACGCGACTTTTAATGCCTCTGCGCGCTAGATCGCACGCCAAGGTCAAGCCCGTAGGTCCAGCACCAACAATCAAAATGTCGACTACTGCTGGGTTAAAATCCTGGATCGAATTCATAAAAATGTACTCAAGGAAAAAGCTCAAAAGGAGCGAGTAAAGAGGGGGGCGGCTGGTTCGCGGAGTTAGTCACTTCGACGCAAAGGGCCAACCCCATTTATGAAGTCCACGACTATTTCGCAAAGCGCTTTTGGACGTTCTAAAGGCGCCATATGTCCGCATGGCAACACAAAGGATTTGACTGGTTTAAGCAGTTCCTGCGCTTCTTTAAATTGTGAAATAGGCGTGATCCGATCTTCGTCTCCCCAACCCAGAAGGATCGGAATCTTCAACTGCTCCGCTTTGCGAAAGAGCGCCTGCCGCGCGACAAGGGGGAAGTTCCTCAAAGTCGAAAGCAACGAGTACATCGTGCCTTCGTAGTCCAAAGCATCAAGGATCATGGCTTTCAGGTACTCAGCGTCAGAGGCCGACTTCACGTTTTGGCTGACGTGGGAAAGAATGGATCTACGCGCGAGGTTACGACCGAACACTTCAGCCACTATCGGCGCCTTGGCCAGGCGTGCGGCCAAGGGTGTTCCGTTGGCTAATCCTGCAGGACCAACGAGAGTCAATGTTTTGGGTTTGAACTGACCTTCGGGCAAGGCCATGGTAATCAGCGCACCCATCGACGTCGCAACGATATGGCTAACCTCTGGCACCTCCAGCTTGCTAACAAGCTCGGTTAATTGCCGGGTAAACAACCCCTCGTCATAAGCCGCCTGTGCCCGATCGGAGTAACCACGCCCGTAAGCGCTGTATGCCAAGGTGCGAAAACCTTGTTCGTGCATGCACTTGGCAAATCGATCCCAGTAAAACAACGGGATGGTCATGCCGGGTACCAGTAGCACCAACTCTCCGTTTGCCGGGCCGGCAAGTTCGTAGTGGGTCGCGCCGTCGGACAACTGCACAAAGCTGCCACGCAGGCTCTCTCTGGCGCGGGAATTCAGCGTTGAAGACTCACCGTTGGCGATAAAGTAAGTTAGGTTTTTACGCGTCATACGGCACCTGGAAATTCAGAATTGACTCAATGATTTCCTGAGGTGCCTCTTCCGGTAGCAATCGCCCTACACCGGTCAGCACTATCTCCTTGCTACCAGGGATGTCCCGAGCAAAGTACTGGCCATCTACCTGCTCACCGCGCAGCACCAACGTAGGCGTTTTGACTTTCCTAAGCTCGGGCGAGCGATCACGCTGGTCCGTTCTGGCGAAGCTGATAAATGCCTCACGGTTTGCTGGAATTGCCATTAGGGCGTAAACCCGGTCGATGACCGCGTCGTCCAACACCGTGCGAGGACCGATTAGACTGTGCAAGTTTTTCGTGGTCGAACGACGGGAGAGCATTCGGCGAAGTACAAAGCGGCCAAACGCATTTCTTGCGAGGTGAAAAGCAGCCGGTAGTGATTTTTCCGGATAGCCCGTCGCATTCAGCAAAAACAAGAGCTCGACTTTATCCGGATAATCCAAAGCGAAATTCCAAGCGATGTTCCCTCCCAACGAATTTCCAACGAGCTGAAATTCCTTCAGCGACAGGCGTTCTACGAACTCATTAACAAAGCGCACAAAGGTTTCAATGCGATAGTCCTGCTCTGGCATTGGCGCGCTCGCACCGCAGCCAGGCAAGTCCAAACGCACCACCTCAAAATGCGCCTGCAGAGCCGGCAACACGCCATCAAAGCACTGCAACGAAGACCCGCTGCCATGCAGCAAGACGAGCACCGGACCACTTCCCTCCCGCTTGTAATGAACGCGCTTGCCGCCGATGACAATGAAGCGGGACTGCGCATCCAGATATGGGTGTTCTTCACGCATTGCTGGCCTCGACACTTGATGGAGAAATCGCCTACATTCACTTTATGGCTACAGTGTATCCATAAATAAGCTCGCGATGTCAACAGGGTTCACCCGGCAGGCGTAATTCCTTGGGATTCGTAGCCTCTTCAGCTAGAGATAGCCGCAGTGAGGTACCTTATGGCAGAGATCGGAGCCTTATTGGCTGGTTTGATGAATCAATGAGCGCTCTCAAGGAGCAGCAATAGGGGCTCGGCGTTTCGTATAAACTGCCGAACCAAATGTATGAATTTGATAAACGGCGAAACCTTTTTTGATGAGCACTGACGATCAAACTCCCATTGTTCCCGGCAGCCCTCAATGGTGGTTGAAGCAAGCCACACGCCAGCAGAAAACCGGGGCTCGTGGGCGCCCTTCACTGCCGTTCGACAAGATCATCAGCACAGCGCTGGAAACGGTCGAAGAGGTCGGCCATCAAGTGTTCAATATGCGCATGCTGGCTGACCGCCTGGAGTCAGGCACAGCAACGCTCTATCGGCACTTTGAAAGCAAAGACGAGATTTTTGCCTTTGTTGCAGACCGATTTCTTGGTGAGTTGCTGACGGATGAACCCGACTATTCACACCTGACCTGGCAAGAAGCCTGCGCCTTCTCGACCAGTCGTTTTTATAAGCTGCTTAGTGCCCATCCCAATATTGTGCCGTTGCTGGTGGCACAGATTCCCATCGGACCCAATGGCCTAGAGCTTCGCGAGCGTCTCTTGGCGATGTTTATCAACGCAGGCTTTAGCTTTCAACTCGCTGCCTCCGCCTATACGACCATTGCGCATTACGTGCTCGGGTTTGCCGGGCAACTGAATCCGATTGGGCAAAACCCGCAAAGCGCAGATGATGAATTGGGTGAGTTCTTTCAACTCCTCGACCCAAGCAAATTTCCCGTCACCATAAAGATTGCACCGCATTTAGCTAACAGCTCAATAAATGATGAGTTTCACTTCGGTCTGAAACTCATCATCTCGGGCCTGGAACATACGTTGAGCCATGCTTGAATATTGATAGTCGTGAGCGGCTGTACTGAGACGGGCGAAGGAGGCGTAACTTCGGAGCGAAGCGACCCCATGCTACAGACATTCGTTAACGCTACACGAGCCCTTACCAGTAGCGCCCCGAGTCATTCACCAAGGGCGCCACTGCATTTCACAACCTTACCTCCAGTCGAGTTGACGCTATCATCCTGCATACGAGCATCGGCCTCATAACTTCGCGCGATGTTCGCTAGCACTGCCGATGCCATCCCAACGCTGTAGCTTTTGAATAATTTTGCTGGCGAGTGGCTAGCTCTCTTTCCTGATCTCCCCCCTCTTGTAAAAATCGTGTAGTGACCCCACGCCGGTTGCGGTGGCCTATGGCAAAGCCGGCGCGGTAACGTGCGGCCGGCGTTCCTCCTGCCGGGCGGTGATAGCGTCCGGCAGCTGACACCCAATCACCGGTGACGGCGTGATGCTCTTGCAGCAGCGCGGCAGTTACGGCCAGATTGCGGTAGGGTTCGAGGGCTTCGCAGGGACTGGAAAAATGCTGTCCGTGATAACCCAGGTTGATTTGCCCAAGCCCGGCATCAACCCGCTTGGCGTGGCGTCCCTATAGCTGCTGCAAACGTGAGGGGCAGACCTTTCTGTTCAGTATCGACTTCGAAGGTGGTGCGTCATGAACCGGCTTCTCGCGCAATCATGGTTGGGCGTGATGACTCTGTTGCTCTACGGACTGCTCGCGATGGTCACGCCTACCCACGCCGCCGAGGGTGATTACCGCCTGGGCACCCAAGGCGAAGTACTCGACGACCGAGTGATGTACACCATTGGTGGTGGCTCGGCAGTCGGCTCACCAAGCTCGCTCTACCGACCCAGTGGTCTCGGTGTCGGCGGGTCCTGGCGAGCGAATATGATGTGCGGAAACATGAGCCTCACCAACACCCTGCAAAACCAGCTAAACGGTGTCACCGAGGGCTTCCAGCAGATCATGGGTAGCATCGTGCAGAACGCGACCCAAGCCCTGCGAAACCCTGCGTGCTACCGCTGGCAGTGGGTTAACGCCGCTGATCCAGGAGGCCTACAGCGAACGCCTCAAGGCCCTGCAAGGGCTGCTGTTGGGCTCACTGCCGCCTACCCCTGACAACCTGGCGAAAGCCTCCAGCCCGATGCTGCCGGTGACCCGTGGCGTGATTGAAGCTCTGCGCGACGATCCCGACCAGGATCTTTTGGCACGGCGCCTGGCCAGCGAGACGGCCTTGTCCAGCGTGCTCGACAAGGCACTGCTACTACTGCGCACGCTGCTGGCAGGCAGTCACGAACCGAACATCGCCTCCGCCGAGCCGGCCCAAACCGTCTTGACGAAAAACATCGACGCCCTGGAACACGATATCCGCCTGCTGCAGACCGAACTGCAGGTCCGGCAGATGCTAGCCACCAACACCGCCAGCCTGGTGCTCGATCGGCATGCCGGTGGTGCCGATGCTTCGCGCACCGTAGAGCAAGGCGACCCTGAACGGGGCCGACTCAATGACGCTGGCGCCAGGCGCAAGTGAGCCATGAAACGCCCACCGCTATTCACCCTGCTTTCAGGTCTGGGAATTGCCGCGGTGCTGGTCCTAGCCACCGTACTGGTTGCCTGGATAGGCCGCACTGCGCTGGGTAATTTCGAGGTCTGGCAGCAAGCATTCGAATCCACACGACCTTATCTGCGGTGGTGGCGTGCGCTGCTCTACGGCGCCCTCATTGCGCTCTGGTGGGATCCGCTTCGGCGCTACCGACAGCGACCGCAGGATCGAATGCGCGTGAAGTGTATCGGGGCATTAGGGTTCTTACTCGTTGCCTGCGTCGAACTCACCCGACTGTGAGGTTGTCACCATGCTCATGAGCACCAACAGCTACCTGGAGTTTTACCTGTCTCTGCTGGCCTGGATCATCAACAACGGCCTCTGGAGCGTCCTGTCCGACACTGGGCTGTTCGCTGCGCCCTTTGGTGCAATCATTTTGCAAGAGTGGTTGTCGGCCCGTCAGCAAGGCGCGGATGAAGGTAACAAGGGACTCCTCTCGGTACCGCGGATCGAGAACCGGTTGTGGCTGGCCTACATCGTCGTGTTGTTTGGTTGCGCGCCTGTGTTTCCGTTGAGCCTCTCGTC
>NZ_JADDUM010000078.1 GCF_015163715.1 Pseudomonas cyclaminis | reverse complement strand
ACTCCGCCATCGGGGGCAAGCCCCCTCCCACATTTTGATTCATGTTGATCTTAGATCGGGCAAGTCACACCAGTGCCGCCGATCCCGCAGTAACCCTGGGGATTCTTCGCCAGGTACTGTTGGTGATACGTCTCGGCGAAGTACACCGTTGGCGCCTCGTCGATCTCGGTGGTAATCACACCAAGGCCCGCTTTGGTCAGTTCAGCCTGATACGCCTCGGCGCTGGCCTTTGCCGCAGCCAATTGCTCCGGCGTGGTCGCATAGATCACTGAGCGATACTGGCTGCCGATATCGTTGCCCTGGCGCATGCCCTGGGTCGGGTTGTGCAATTCCCAGAACATTTTCAGCAGGTCTTCGTATTTCACTTTGGCCTGGTCATACACCACCAGCACCACTTCGCTGTGGCCGGTCAGGCCGGAGCAGACTTCTTCGTAAGTCGGGTTTGGCGTGAAGCCGCCCGCGTAGCCGACTACGGTGCTGACCACGCCATCGCGCTGCCAGAACTTGCGCTCCGCACCCCAGAAGCATCCCAGGCCGAAGATCGCGAAGCCGACGTCGTCCATGAAGGGGCCCAGCAGGGGGTTGCCGTTGACGAAATGCGTCTCCGGCAGGTTCATCGGGGTTTCACGACCAGGCAACGCTTGTTCTTGAGTAGGCAGCACGTTTTTGTTCACCAGGATTTCCGAGCGCAAGACCATGATCAGTCCTCTCAGTCAGATTGAGTAAGGTAAGAATTCAGACAGCCAGTGTGCCCGAGTGTTACCGCGCTGTCAGGCGATTGGCCCGCGCGGGTAGCGTTTGAGCATCTCAAGCAGCTCTGCGCCGGGGATGGGCCGGTCGAACAGGTAGCCCTGGCCCACGTCGCAGCGATGCCGGCGCAGGAACGCCAGTTGCTCGGCGGTCTCGATGCCTTCGGCCACGACCTTGAGCTTGAGGTTGTGGGCCATGGCAATCACGGCGGAGGTGATTTCCATGTCGTCCTGGTTGTCCGGGATTTCGTGGATAAAGCTGCGATCGATCTTGATGATGTCGATGGGGAATTTTTTCAGGTAACTCAGCGATGAGTAACCGGTGCCGAAGTCGTCCATGGCCAGGGTCAGGCCGAAACTCTTCAACTGGTCCAGTTGCAGGCGCGTGTCTTCGGTGGCTTCCAGCAGCAGGCCTTCGGTCAGCTCCAGCTCCAGCAGGTTGGCTGGCAGCTTTTCTTCCTTGAGGATGGTGGCAATCGAGGCCACGAGGTCCGGGTCGGAGAACTGCTTGGGCGACAGGTTGATCGCCACCTGCAGGTTGCCCATGCCGGCGGCGCTCAGTTGCTTGCTCATGCGGCAGGCCTGGCGGGCGATCCATTTGCCGATGGGGATGATCAGCCCGGTCTCTTCCGCGACGCTGATGAACTGATCGGGGCGGATCATGCCCTTTTCCGGGTGGTTCCAGCGCAGCAGCGCTTCCATGCCCAGCAACCGGCCGCTGCGCAGGCACAGCTTGGGTTGGTAGAACACATCCAGTTCGTTCTGGGTCAGGGCGCGGCGCAGGTTGTTTTCCACGAACAGCTTGTAGCTGGCTTCGGCGTTCAGCGCTTCGGTAAACACCTGGACCTGGTGTTTGCCGTTGGCCTTGGCCTTGTGCAGGGCCAGGCCGGCGTTGCGCATCAGGGTCTGTGGATCGCGGCCGTGCAGCGGCGCGCAGGCCAGGCCCACGGAGCCGGTGACGCTGATGAGCTGGTTGTCGACGAACATCGGTTTGTCGAGCGTCGCCAACAGTTGGCTGGCAACCTGCTGGCCGCTCTCCAGGTCGGTGTCGTCGAGCAGCACCGCGAACTCGTTACTGGCAAAGCGCGCCAGGCTGCCGCCGGCGCTCAGGCTGTTGCGCAGGCGTCGGGCCAGGCTGATCAGCAGCTTGTCGCCGGTCTGGTGGCCGAGGCTGTCGTTGATGCGCTTGAAGTTGTCGATGTCCACCAGCAGCAGGCTGATCGGGCTGTCGCTGTCGCGGGCAAAGCGTTCATCGAGGTTGCGGATAAACGCCGGGCGGTTGCCCAGGTTGGTCAGGTTGTCGGTGTACGCCAGGCGCTCGATGCGCTGCTGGGCCAGCTTGGTCTGGGTGATGTCTTCGTAGATGCCGATGTAGTGCGTCAGCTCACGGTTGTCGCCATACACCTTGGAAATCGACAGCTGGCCCCAGTAGGGTTCGAGGTTCTTGCGCCGGCTCTTGAATTCGCCCTGCCAGCTGTTGCTCTTGGCCAGGCTCGACGGCGCGTCGAACAGCAATTCGCTGAGGTTTTCCAGCGCGGGCAGTTGCGCCAGGCGGTGGCCGTGGACTTCTTCGGCGCTGTACTGGGTGATCGCGGTAAAGCTCGGGTTGACGTACTCCACCACGCCGTCGCAGTTGACCAGCAGAAAGGCGTTGGCACTTTGCTCCACTGCCCGCTGGAACAGGTGCAGGGCGCTGGTGGCGGTGCGGCGGTTGTGGTTGTTGATCACTTGCGCAAACTGGTCCGCGAGCTCGCCGGCGAAGGCGATTTCGTCAGCCTGCCAGTCACGCGGGCTGCCGCACTGCTCCAGGCACAATACGCCGACCACCTGGCCGTCGACGCGGATGCTCGCATCGAGCATGGCGTGGATGTCTCTGTTGCGCAGGTTCTCGGCCATCTCGCGGGTGCGCGGGTCGCGCATGGCGTTGGTGGCATCGATGGCGCGGCTGCTGTGCAAGGCTTCCAGATAATCCGGGAAGCGGCTGGCATCGATGGGCTCGGGCAGATGGTGCTGTTGGTCGTCGCGGTGGTAAGCCGAGATGGGCGCCAGGCGCTGGCCTTCGAGGTTCCAGATGCTGGCACAGTCGATCTGGTAGATATCGCAGGCGCTGCGCGTGATCAGCTCGGCGGCTTCCTGCAACGAATTGTTGACGGTGTAGCGCTGGCGGGCCAGCAGCAGGATCAGCTCCTGTTGGGCGCGCACGCGTTCCAGATGCTGCAGTTGTTCCTGCTGGGCGCGTTGGTTGAGTTCCAGGGCGATTTGCAGGCGGCTGTTCTGGCTTTCCAGGTCCGCCGTGGGCGCAGCTGAAAAGGGTTCGCTGAACAGGCCGTCGACCACCATCAGGTAGCCGCGCAGCAGATGCCGATTGTGTTGTTTGTAGGCTTCGCCCATTTCCAGCAGGCTCAGGGGGCCGCCACTGGTGTGCAGGGTGTAGCGCACCAGATAGTGAGGGCTCAGGGTCAGTTGTTGCTGGATGGTGTCGTGCAGTTGATAGCGCGCCTGGGGCTCCATCAGGCTGGCATAGGGCGTGCCGAGCAGGGCACACAGTTCGACGGCCGGCAGGCCGAATTGGCGCTCGCAATTGGGGTCGAGGTACAGGAGGGCCCAGCTAGCCTCATTAAGCCGCTCGAAACGCAGCATACCGAGGCGCGAAGGCACCGGTAACTGCGTCACTACCTCGGCCGCCATACGGGCGACATCGGGTTGGCTTTTCATGGGGGGAACTCACTTCAAATAACGCGCACGGCGCCGGGCTCACGCCCTCTTTTCTGTTGCCTATGGCAAGGTTGCATCATGCAGCACAGACTGACAAGAGAGGATGAAGGCTAAGTGCTATAAGCGGGTTATCGGCCGAGCGGCGGATTTCTGTAGGCGCGGTGACAGAAGGTGTACAACCCTGTTCTGTCTGTATAAAAAAGCAAAAAAAAGCCCCGCCAAATTGACGGGGTTGAGGTACGAGCGTGGCGCTCGGAAATCGGTGCAACCAGACCCCCCCGGTAAAGGGGAGGCCTGTAGAGACTTACAGCAAGATAGTGCGAATGTCGTTCAGCAGCTGGCTCAGACGCTGGGTAAAGCGTGCAGCGGCCGCGCCGTTGATCACACGGTGATCGTAGGACAGCGACAGTGGCAGCATCAGCTTCGGCTGGAACGCTTTACCGTCCCAGACTGGCTGGATGGTAGCCTTGGATACACCCAGGATCGCCACTTCCGGCGCGTTGACGATTGGCGTGAAGCCAGTGCCGCCAATGTGCCCGAGGCTGGAGATGGTGAAGCAGGCGCCTTGCATGTCGTCTGCGGTGAGCTTCTTGTCGCGGGCCTTGGCAGCCAGCGCAGCCGCTTCGGCAGCGAGTTGCAGCAGGCTCTTCTGGTCGACGTTCTTGATGACCGGTACCAGCAGGCCGTCAGGAGTGTCTACCGCGAAGCCGACGTTCACGTATTTCTTGCGAATGATCGCTTTGCCGCTTGGCGCCAGCGAGCTGTTGAAGTCCGGCAGTTCCTTGAGCAGGTGTGCACAGGCCTTGAGCAGCAGTGGCAGCACGGTCAGTTTCACGCCAGCCTTCTCGGCCACGGCTTTCTGCGCAACGCGGAAAGCTTCCAGGTCGGTGATGTCGGCCTGGTCGAACTGGGTCACGTGCGGGATATTCAGCCAGCTGCGGTGCAGGCTCGACGCGCCGATTTGCATCAGGCGGGTCATCGGCACTTCTTCGGTCTCGCCGAAGCGGCTGAAGTCCACGACCGGAATCGGTGGAATGCCTGCGCCGCCGGTAGCAGCGCCGGCAGCCGGAGCTTCCTTGGCTTTCTGCATCATGGCCTTGACGTAAACCTGCACGTCTTCCTTCAGCACGCGGCCGTGTGGGCCAGTGGCCGATACGGCGTTCAGCTCGACGCCGAATTCGCGGGCCAGTTGGCGTACCGCCGGGCCAGCGTGAACCTTGGCGCCGCTTGGCGCAGGTGCGGCAACAGCAGGGGCCGGTGCGGCCTCGGCTTTTGCAGCAGGTGCAGGGGCGGCGGCCGGTGCAGCTTCAGCCTTTGCAGCAGCCGGAGCGGCGGCAGGTGCTGGAGCGGCAGCCGGTGCGGCGCCTTGTACTTTCAGCTTGAGGATGAAGTCACCGGTGCCGACTTCGTCTTCCAGCTTGACTGCGATGCTCTCCACCACGCCGGCAGCCGGCGAAGGGATTTCCATGGAGGCCTTGTCGGACTCCAGGGTGATCAGCGACTGGTCGGCTTCGACGGTGTCGCCGACCTTGACCAGCAACTCGATGATCTTGGCCTTGCCCGACGAGCCGATGTCCGGGACGTGAATGTCCTGAACAGAGGCGGCGGCTGGTGCAGCAGCCGGGGCCGCTGGGGCCTCGGCAGCAGCGGCAGGCTTTTCAGCGGCAGGCGCCGGTGCAGCAGCGGCTGCAGGGGCAGCCGCAGGGGCCGCATCAGCGGCACCTTCGATTTCCAGTTCCAGCAGTTCGTCGCCTTCTTTCAGGCGGTCGCCCAGCTTCACTTTCAGGCTCTTGACCACGCCGGCCTTGGGAGCAGGGATTTCCATGCTCGCCTTGTCCGATTCCAGGGTCAGGATGCTCTGGTCGGCTTCGACTTTGTCGCCGACCTTCACAAACAGCTCGATTACTTCACCTTCACCGCTGCCGATGTCAGGTACGCGAATGAGTTCGCTCACAAAAAATCTCCTCAGCAGTCCAGTGGGTTGCGTTTTTCCGGGTTGATCCCGAACTTGACGATAGCGTCAGCCACTACCTTAGGTTCGATCTCACCACGGTCAGCCAAGGCTTCCAGGGCTGCCAACACCACGAAGTGACGGTCGACTTCGAAGAAGTGACGCAGCTTCTTGCGGCTGTCACTACGGCCGAAACCGTCGGTGCCCAGGACTTTGAATTCCTTGGACGGGACCCACTGGCGAATTTGTTCAGCAAACAGTTTCATGTAGTCGGTAGAGGCAATGACTGGACCTTTACGGCCGGCCAGGCACTCTTCGACGTAGCTCTTGGCTGGCTTCTGGCCAGGGTGCAGGCGGTTGCTGCGCTCTACGGCCAGGCCGTCGCGACGCAGTTCGTTGAAGCTGGTAACGCTCCATACGTCGGCGCCGACGTTGAATTCGTCACGCAGGATCTTCGCCGCTTCACGCACTTCGCGCAGGATGGTGCCGGAGCCCATCAGCTGTACGTGGTGCGCTGCTTCCTTGGTGTCTTCTTCGAGCAGGTACATGCCCTTGATGATGCCTTCCTCGACACCGGCCGGCATGGCTGGCTGCTGGTAGGACTCGTTCATCACGGTGATGTAGTAGAAAACGTCCTGCTGCTCTTCGGTCATCTTCTTCATGCCGTCCTGGATGATCACCGCCAGCTCATAGCCGTAGGTTGGATCAAAGGTGCGGCAGTTCGGGATGGTGGCAGCCAGGATGTGGCTGTGACCGTCTTCGTGTTGCAGGCCTTCGCCGTTCAGCGTGGTGCGGCCGGCGGTGCCGCCGATCAGGAAGCCACGGGTACGGCTGTCGCCTGCTGCCCAAGCCAGGTCGCCAATGCGCTGGAAGCCGAACATCGAGTAGAAGATGTAGAACGGCAGCATCGGCTGGTTGTGGCTGGAGTACGAAGTACCGGCAGCGATGAAGGAGCTCATGGCGCCCGCTTCGTTGATGCCTTCTTCGAGGATCTGGCCCTTCTTGTCTTCCTTGTAGAACATCACCTGGTCTTTATCGACTGGCTCGTAGAGCTGGCCGACGGAGGAGTAGATGCCCAACTGACGGAACATGCCTTCCATACCGAAGGTACGGGCTTCGTCCGGGATGATCGGGACGATGCGCGGGCCGATGTCCTTGTCCTTGACCAGTTGCGCGAGGATCCGCACGAAGGCCATGGTGGTGGAGATTTCACGGTCGCCCGAGCCGTCCAGGATGGCCTTGAGGGTGCTCAGGTCCGGCGTCGGTACGGCGAAGCTGTTGGCGCGGCGCTGGGGTACGAAACCGCCCAGTGCAGTACGGCGCTCGCTCAGGTAGCGGGCTTCGGCGCTGTTTGGCTCTGGCTTGAAGAACGGCAGGTCTTCCAGCTCTTCGTCCTTGACCGGGATGTCGAAGCGGTCGCGGAACAGCTTCAGGCTTTCAACATCAACCTTCTTGGTGTTGTGCGCAGTGTTCTTCGCTTCGCCAGCACCCGTGCCATAACCCTTGATGGTCTTGGCCAGGATGACGGTCGGTTGTTCTTTGTGGTTCACCGCTTCGTGGTATGCCGCGTAGACCTTGTACGGGTCGTGGCCGCCACGGTTGAGTTTCCAGATCTCGTCGTCGGACAGGTCGGCAACCATCGCCTTGAGTTCAGGCGTGTTGAAGAAATGTTCACGTACGAACGCGCCGTCTTTGGCTTTGTAGTTCTGGTACTCGCCGTCGATGACTTCGTCCATGCGACGTTGCAGGATGCCGTCCACGTCCTTGGCCAGCAGTGGGTCCCAGAAACGGCCCCAGATGACTTTGGTCACGTTCCACTGAGCACCGCGGAACACGCCTTCGAGTTCCTGGATGATCTTGCCGTTGCCGCGAACCGGGCCGTCGAGGCGCTGCAGGTTGCAGTTGATGACGAAGATCAGGTTGTCCAGCTTCTCGCGGCCGGCCAGGGAGATGGCGCCCAGGGATTCCGGCTCGTCGCACTCGCCGTCGCCCAGGAAGCACCAGACTTTCTGCTTGCCTTCCGGAATGAAGCCACGGGCTTCCAGGTACTTCATGAAGCGAGCCTGGTAGATCGCCTGGATTGGACCCAGACCCATGGAAACGGTCGGGAACTGCCAGAAATCAGGCATCAGCCAAGGGTGTGGGTAGGACGACAAGCCGCCACCGTCCACTTCCTGGCGGAAGTTGTTCATCTGGTCTTCGGTGATGCGACCTTCCATGAACGCACGGGCGTAGACGCCTGGCGAGGTGTGGCCCTGGAAGTAGATCAGGTCGCCGCCGTGTTCGTCGGTCGGGGCCTGGAAGAAGTAGTTGAAGCCGATGTCATACAGGGTTGCGCTGGATGCGAAGCTGGAGATGTGACCGCCCAGGTCCGAATCTTTCAAGTTCGTGCGCATTACCATCGCCATGGCGTTCCAACGTACCAGCGAGCGAATGCGGCGTTCCATGAACAGGTCGCCAGGCATGCGTGCTTCGTGGGTAACGGGGATGGTGTTGCGGTATGGCGTGGTGATGGCGTAAGGCAACTGCGAGCCGCTGCGGGTCGCGAGTTCGCCCATACGGGTCATCAGGTAGTGAGCACGGTCTTCGCCTTCTTTGTCGAGAACCGATTCCAGGGCGTCCAGCCATTCCTGGGTTTCGACGGGATCGAGGTCTTGCATGGCTTGCTCCAGGGCGGAAAGGCTACCAGAATCGGTTGCCTGAAGTTTGCGACTGGCCTTGTGGGCAGACGACATAAATTCTTGGATGGCCGAAGGTTGCTTCGGCGTCCTGTAGTTTTACTACAAATCGTCGGCCATTTCAGCCTTTCGAATGTATATACGAGTAGTAAAACTACACAAGACTGAGCGTATGGCTCGGTCTGGCTGGTGAGCATAATCGTTATTGTTGATCTTTTGCGAACAAGAAAAGGTATGAGCTTAATGTTACCTGCCAATAATTATCAATTTTCAGCTATTTATAACCTTTGTTCGACAGTCCTTCATCGAGCGCGGTGCTTGCGTTCACAACTACAAGCCATTTGCGCGCCGATCAAGGATAGACCATGAGCCTTCCAACGCTGGCCGAATTGCCGGCCATTCTCCTTTCAATTGCCCAGCGGGCCGAGCAGTCATTTCGTGACGCAGTGGCCGCGCTGGACGACGATCATGGCCTTTCTGCGTGGACGCCGCAACGCTGGGCCGACTTCACCCGCGTGTGCGCCGCCAGTGATTTCGTGATTGAACAGAGTGTTCGTGACCCTTTGATGTTGCTGGAGCTGGTGGCCTGGGGCGAGCTGGACCGCGGCTTTGCGCCGGGCGAGCTGTGCGGGCAGATTGCAGGCGCTGTGCAACAGGCTGAAACAGAAGACGAACTGGGCCGCGTCTTGCGTCGCCAGCGCACGCGCCAGCAAGTACGGATTATCTGGCGCGACCTGACCCGCCAGGCCGATCTGGTGCAAACCTGCCGTGATCTTTCCGACATGGCCGACGCCAGCATCGACCAGGCCTATCAATGGTTGTACCAGCGCCACTGCGTGCAGTTCGGTACCCCCACCGGCCGGCGCAGCGGCGAGCCGCAGCACATGGTCATCCTGGGCATGGGCAAGCTCGGCGCGGTGGAGTTGAACCTCTCGTCGGATATCGACCTGATCTTCGCTTACCCCGAAGGCGGCGAGACGGTGGGCGTGAAGCGTTCACTGGATAACCAGGAATTCTTCATTCGTCTTGGTCAAAAACTGATCAAGGCCCTCGACCCAATGACCGTCGACGGTTTTGTGTTCCGCGTCGATATGCGCTTGCGTCCCTACGGTTCGGCCGGTGCACTGGTCCTCAGCTTCAACGCGCTGGAGCAGTACTACCAGGATCAGGGCCGCGACTGGGAACGCTACGCCATGATCAAGGCGCGTGTAGTGGCCGGCGACCAGGTGGCCGGTGCGCAGTTGCTCGATATGCTGCGACCGTTCGTGTACCGCCGCTACCTGGACTTCTCCGCCATCGAAGCGCTGCGCACCATGAAGCAGCTGATCCAGCAGGAAGTGCGGCGCAAAGGCATGGCCGACAACATCAAGTTGGGCTCTGGCGGCATCCGCGAGGTGGAATTTATCGCCCAGGCGTTCCAGTTGATTCACGGCGGTCGTGACTTGAGCCTGCAGCAACGCCCGCTGCTCAAAGTGCTCGGCACGCTCGAAGGCCAGGGTTACCTGCCGCCGGCGGTGATCGCCGAGTTGCGCAATGGCTATGAATTCCTGCGCTACACCGAACACGCGATCCAGGCGATTGCCGACCGCCAGACCCAGATGCTGCCCAACACCCCGGAAGACCAGGCACGCATTGCCTTTATGCTGGGCTTTGCCGACTGGGCCGCGTTCCATGAGCGCCTGATGTACTGGCGTGGCCGGGTGGACTGGCACTTCCGCCAGGTGATTGCCGACCCGGATGAAGAAGAGGGCGAAGAAAGCGAGTTGGTCGTAGGCGGTGAGTGGTTGCCGCTGTGGGAAGAATCCCAAGATGAAGACGCCGCCTGCCGTCAATTGACCGAAGGCGGTTTCACCGACGCGCCCAAGGCGCTCAAGGCCCTGGCCGGTCTACGCGGCAGCCCGCAGTTGCGTGCGATG
Organism: Pseudomonas cyclaminis; assembly: GCF_015163715.1. Lineage (GTDB taxonomy): Bacteria > Pseudomonadota > Gammaproteobacteria > Pseudomonadales > Pseudomonadaceae > Aquipseudomonas > Aquipseudomonas cyclaminis. The sequence continues at coordinate 40,689 of NZ_JADDUM010000078.1, read as the reverse complement.
CAGCGCCTCGGCCGTGAGCGCCTGGATGCGTTCATCCCACGCCTGCTGGCCCAGGCCGTCGAACATGCCAATCCGGACTTGGTGCTGGAGCGCGTGCTGCCACTGGTGGAGGCCGTCGCCCGCCGCTCCGCCTACCTGGTACTGCTCACGGAAAACCCCGATGCCTTGCGCCGCCTGCTGACCCTGTGCGCCGCCAGCCCGTGGATTGCCGAGCAGATCACGCGTTTCCCGCTGCTGCTGGACGAGTTGCTCAACGAAGGTCGCCTGTTCAAGCCACCCCTGGCGCCGGAACTCGCCGCTGAACTGCGCGAGCGCCTCACGCGTATTCCCGAGGACGACCTTGAGCAGCAGATGGAAGCCCTGCGCCACTTCAAGCTTGCCCACCGCCTGCGCGTGGCCGCTTCGGAAATCGCCGGCAGCCTGCCGTTGATGAAAGTCAGTGACTACCTGACCTGGCTCGCCGAGGCCATCCTCGAACAAGTGCTGGCCCTGGCCTGGCGCCAGACCGTGGCGCGCCACGGCTCGCCGCAGCGGCTGGACGGCACCCTGTGCGATCCTGGGTTCATCATTGTCGGATATGGGAAAGTCGGCGGCATCGAACTGGGGCATGGTTCGGACCTGGACCTGGTGTTTATCCACGATGGCGACCCGCAGGCCGAGACCGATGGCGCCAAGCCGATTGACGGCGCGCAGTTCTTCACGCGCCTGGGCCAGCGCATCATTCACCTGCTGACCACCCAGACCAACTCCGGCCAGTTGTACGAAGTGGACATGCGCCTGCGGCCTTCCGGTGCGTCGGGCTTGCTGGTGAGTTCCCTCGGCGCATTTGACCGCTATCAACAAAATGAAGCATGGACCTGGGAACATCAGGCCCTGATCCGCGCGCGGGTACTGGTGGGCAGCCAGGATGTGGGCCGTGCGTTCGAGCAGGTACGGGCTAAAGTGTTGGGACGTGAACGAGACCTGGCGAAGCTGCGCCAGGAGGTCAGCGAGATGCGCGCCAAAATGCGTGACAACCTGGGCACCAAGGCCACTACGGCCGGTACCGGCGCCAATGCCTTCGACGCCACGACGGTGTTCGACCTCAAGCAGGACGCCGGAGGTATCGTCGATATTGAATTTATGGTGCAATACGCGGCTTTGGCGTGGTCTGCCCAGCACCCGTCGTTGCTGCGCTACACCGACAATATCCGCATTCTGGAAGGCCTGGAGCAGGTGGGGTTGATGCCCGCCGCCGATGCCCATCTGCTGCGCGAGGTGTATAAGGCCTACCGTTCCGCCGCGCATCGCCAGGCCTTGCAAAACGAGGCCGGTACGGTCACTGGCGAACAGTTTGCCGACGAACGGCGACAGGTGATGCGTATCTGGCAGGCGCTGGGGTTGAGCTGAAACACTATTAGGGCGGGGAGGCATAAGCCTCCCCGCATCGTTTGTGGAAACTACATGAATATTCTGATCGTTGGGCCCAGTTGGGTCGGTGACATGGTGATGGCACAGACACTGTTCCAGTGCCTGCGCCAGCGCCATCCAGACTGCCAGATCGACGTGCTCGCCCCTGAGTGGAGCCGGCCGATCCTTGAGCGCATGCCCGAAGTACGCAAGGCCTTGAGCTTCCCGCTCGGCCACGGCGCCCTGGAACTGGCGACCCGTCGTCGCATCGGCAAATCCCTGGCCGGCCAGTACGACCAGGCGATCCTGTTGCCCAACTCGCTGAAGTCGGCGCTGGTGCCGTTTTTTGCCGGCATCCCCAAGCGCACCGGCTGGCGCGGCGAGTTTCGCTACGTGCTGCTTAATGATGTGCGCACATTGGATAAAGCGCGCTACCCGCTGATGATCGAACGCTTCATGGCGTTGGCGTATGAGCCTGGCGCGGAGTTGCCCAAGCCGTACCCGCGCCCGAGCCTGCAGATCGACCCGGTAACCCGTGACGCGGCCCTGGCCAAGTTCGGCCTGGCCCTGGATCGTCCGGTGTTGGCGCTGTGTCCAGGCGCGGAGTTTGGCGAGTCCAAGCGCTGGCCGGCGGAGCACTACGCCAAAGTCGCCGAGATGAAGATTCGCGAAGGCTGGCAGGTGTGGTTGTTCGGTTCGAAAAAAGATCACCCGGTGGGTGAAGAGATTCGCCAGCGCCTGATTCCCGGCCTGCGCGAAGAATCGGTCAACCTCAGTGGCGACACGTCGCTGGCCGAGGCGATTGACCTGCTGTCCTGCGCGGATTCGGTGGTTTCCAACGACTCCGGCCTGATGCACGTGGCGGCGGCGCTGAACCGGCCGTTGGTGGCGGTGTACGGTTCGACGTCTCCGGGTTTCACCCCGCCCCTGGCCGACAAGGTCGAAGTGGTGCGCCTGGGCCTGGAGTGCAGCCCGTGTTTTGACCGTACCTGCCGTTTCGGCCACTACAACTGCATGCGCCAATTACTGCCGCAGCCGGTGAACGAAGCTTTGCAGCGGTTGCAGGGCACTGTGGTCGAGGTTCACTGAGTTGCGGGTACTGGTAATCAAGACCTCATCCCTGGGCGACGTGATTCATGCGCTGCCGGCACTCACCGACGCGGCGCGGGCGATCCCCGGCATTCAATTCGACTGGGTGGTGGAAGAAGGCTTTGCCGAGATCCCCACCTGGCACCCGGCGGTGGACAAGGTGATCCCGGTGGCGATCCGCCGCTGGCGCAAGAACCTCTGGCAGACCCTCAAGAGTGGTGAGTGGCGGCGTTTCAAGCAGCAGATCCAGTCGACCAAATACGACCTGGTGATCGACGCCCAAGGCCTGCTCAAAAGTGCCTGGCTGACCCGCTATGTGCGTGCGCCGGTAGCAGGCTTCGACAAGAACTCTGCCCGTGAACCCATCGCGGCGCGCTTCTACTCGCGCCGTCTGGCTGTGGCCCGCGGGCAACACGCGGTGGAGCGTCTGCGCCAGCTGTTCGCCGTGGCGCTGGGCTATGACTTGCCCAAAGGCCTGGGCGACTACGGCCTGAGCACCGAAAAGCTGCTCGGCCTGCCGCCGAAAAAACCCTTCGTGCTGTTGCTGCACGGCACCACCTGGGACACCAAGCACTGGCCCGAAGCCTATTGGCGCGAGCTGGCCGAGCGCATGGGCCGCCTGGGTGTGGACGTGAAGTTGCCGTGGGGCAACGCCGCCGAAAAAGCCCGCGCCGAGCGTCTGGCCCAAGGCCTGAACAACGCCGAAGTGCTGCCCAAACTCAATCTGGCTGGCGTCGCCCGTGTCTTGGCCGGCGCCCGTGCCTGCGTGGCGGTGGACACGGGGCTCGGCCACCTGGCTGCCGCGCTGGACGTGCCGACCATTTCCCTGTTCGGCCCCACCAACCCCGGCCTGACCGGCGCCTACGGCAAGGGCCAGATTCACCTGGGCAGCGACTGGTCGTGCGCCCCGTGCCTGCAAAAGCAATGTACCTATCAACCCACGGCCGACGACCTGCGTCGGTTCGACATCAAGCGCGAGTCGCCCCTGTGCTTCACGCGCCTGAACCCTGAGCGTGTGGCAAGCCGGCTGAGCACGTTGTTATTGGCTGAGGAGCTGCACTGATGCAACTGGCTTTTGTTCTGTACAAATACTTCCCCTTCGGTGGCCTGCAGCGCGACTTCATGCGCATCGCCCTGGAGTGCCAGCAGCGCGGCCATCAGATTCGGGTCTACACGCTGATCTGGGAAGGCGACATCCCGCCCGGCTTCGAAGTGCTGGTGGCGCCGGTCAAGGCGTTCTTCAACCATAAGCGCAACGAGAAGCTCAGTGCGTGGATGGAGGCCGATCTGGCCAAGCGCCCCGTGGACCGCCTGATCGGTTTCAACAAGATGCCCGGCCTGGACGTTTACTACGCCGCCGACGGCTGCTTCGAAGACAAGGCGCAAAACCTGCGTCATTCGCTGTACCGCAGCTTTGGCCGTTACAAGCACTTCGCCGAGTACGAGCGTGCGGTGTTTGCCAAGGACGCCAAGACGCAAGTCCTGATGATCTCCGAAGTGCAGCAGCCGCTGTTCATCAAGCATTACGACACCCCGCTGGAGCGCTTCCACCTGTTGCCGCCGGGGATTGCCCAGGACCGTCGCGCGCCGCCGAATGCGGCCGAAATCCGCGAAGGTTTCCGCAAGGAATTCAACCTCGGCGATGACGACCTGTTGCTGGTGCAGATCGGCTCCGGCTTCAAGACCAAAGGCGTCGACCGCAGCCTCAAGGCCTTGGCCGCGTTGCCGTCTGAGCTGAAGAAGCGCACGCGCCTGTTTGTAATCGGCCAGGACGACCCCAAAGTCTTCCAACTGCAAAGCGCTACCTTGGGGCTGGGCGACAATGTGCAGTTCCTCAAGGGCCGCAGCGATATTCCGCGCTTCCTGCTGGGCGCCGACCTGCTGATCCATCCGGCGTACAACGAAAACACCGGCACCGTGTTGCTCGAAGCCGTGGTGGCCGGGTTGCCGGTGCTGGTTTCTGCCGTGTGTGGCTATGCCCACTACATCGGCGAAGCCGACAGTGGCCTGGTGCTGGATGAGCCGTTCGAACAGGCGCAGTTGAACCAGTACCTGGCGCAGATGTTGACCGATTCTGCACAGCGCGCGGCCTGGGGCCGCAATGGGTTGGCCTTCGCCGAGACGGCCGACCTCTACAGCATGCCGCAGCACGCTGCGGATGTGATTCTGGCGGAGCCAAAACGATGAAGTTGATTCTTGCCGAACCGTTCAAGACGTTATGGGCCGGGCGTGATGCCTTCGCCGAAGTCGAGAAGCTCGAAGGCCAGGTATTCCGTGAACTGGCGGCGCGTCGCACGTTGCGCACGGTGGTAGATGGCCGGCCGTATTTCGTGAAAATCCACCGGGGCATCGGTTGGGCGGAAATCTTCAAGAACCTGATCACCGCCAAGCTGCCGGTACTGGGCGCGGGCCTGGAATGGGATGCCATCCACCGCTTGCAGGAGATCGGCGTACCGACCATGACCGGCGTGGCCTTCGGCGAAAAAGGCAGTAATCCGGCGGACCAGCACTCGTTCATCATCACCGAAGAACTGGCGCCGACCCTCAGCCTCGAAGACGTAACCCTCAACTGGGTCGCCGAACCGCCTGCACCGGCTTTGCGCCATGCGCTCACCGCCGAGCTGGCGCGCATGGTCGGCGACATGCACCGGGGCGGCGTGAACCATCGCGACTGTTACCTGTGCCACTTCCTGCTGGACACGTCCAAGCCGATCGACCCATGCGACATCAAGCTCTCGGTGATCGACCTGCACCGCGCCCAGATGCGTGCCCATCTGCCACTGCGCTGGCGCGACAAGGACCTGTCCGCACTGTACTACTCGGCGTTGGACATCGGCCTGACCCGGCGCGACAAGTTGCGCTTCCTCAAGGGCTATTTTCGCCAGCCGCTGCGCCAGATCCTGACCGAGCAATCGGCGTCCCTGAGCCTGATGCAGCGCAAGGCCGACAAGCTTTACGCACGCAAGCAACGCTACGGGGATGCGATCTGATGGCGGGTTGGAACCTGGAACCTGCTTATGCCGCCCTGGCGGATGATTTTGGAAGCCTCGAAGCGGTGTTCGCCCTGCAAGGCGAGCGGCTGACCCGCGACCCGTTGTCGGAAGTGATCCGGGTAGAGCGCGGTGGGGTCAATTACTACGTCAAGCGCTACACCGGTGCCGGCAAGGGCCTGCGGCGTTATCTGGGCAAACCTCGGGTCAAGTCCGAATGGCAGAACCTCAAGCGCTTCGCCAAGTGGGGGATTCCCACTGCCGATGTGGTCGCGTGGGGCCTGGAGCGCAATGGCCTGGCCTACGACCGTGGCGCGATGATCACGCGTGAGCTGCCCAATACCGAAGACCTTTCGGTGCTGGCCGAGCGTCAAGATGCGCGCCTGCGCGACCCCAAGTGGGTCGATGTCGTCAGCCGCCAGCTGGCCGAGTACACGCGCACGATGCACGACCAGCGCTTTACCCATAACGATTTGAAATGGCGCAACCTGCTGATCGACGACCAGCAGACCCTGTACCTGATCGACTGCCCCAACGGCGATTTCTGGCGTGGTTTCTGGCTCAAGTACCGCATCACCAAAGACCTGGCCTGCCTCGACAAGGTGGCCAAGTATCACCTGTCGGCCACCCAGCGCCTGCGTTTCTACATGCAGTACCGTGGGTGCCGGCACCTGAGCGATTCGGACAAGCGGCGGATCCGCCACGTAGTGAAGTTTTTCGAGGGACGCGAATGAGTGATTTCCTGGCGGCTGAAGACCGTGCCTTGCTGGAGCGCCACGGCCTCGCGACATTCGACGCGCTGTGGGCCAAGCAACTGGACGCGGTGGATGAGCCCAACACCAGCCGTGGCGGCTGGAGCAGCGTGTTTCGCCTGGAGCTTGATGGCCACGGGTATTACCTCAAGCGCCAGAGCAACTACCTCACGCGCAGCTTGCACCGACCGTTGGGCGAGCCGAGTTTCTCCCGCGAATTTCGCAATATCAGCCGTTACCGCACGCTGGGTATCCCGGCATTACAGGCGGCTTTTTACGGCGAGCGCAAAGTCGCCGGTGAACACCGTGCGATGCTGCTGACCCGTGCCCTCGACGGCTGGAATGACCTGGATTCATTGCTGGAGCAGTGGCCGCAACTGAGCGACGCCCAGCACCAAGCCATCCTGCTGGCGTGCGGCCAACTGGCGCGCCGGTTGCACAGCGTCGGCCAGGTGCATGGCTGTTTTTACCCCAAGCATATTTTCCTGCAGGCGACCGGCGACGGTTACGCCGCGCAGTTGATCGACCTGGAGAAAACCCGCCCGTTGCTGTTCGGCTGGCGTGATCGGGTCAAGGACCTGGAGCCGTTGCTGCGCCGCGCACCACAGTGGTCGGACGCGCAGGTGCGCCAGCTGTTGGCGGCGTACCTTGATCAGTCTGAAGACAGCGCCCTGGTCGCCACCTGGCTGCAACGCCTGACGGCCCGGCGTAGCCACAAGGAGAACCGCTGATGCGTCTGTCCGAGCTGAAAAGCGCCGGCCGCACACCGAGCCTGCCCCTGACCCTTGACCTCGCGGATGCGGCCGGCCCTGGCCAACTGCAACTGCTGAGCCTGTTGCGCGTGTTGCCTGGCGAACGTTACGTGGGCGCAGCAGTGTGGCGCGGGCGCCCGGTGCTGGCCAAGTTATTGGTGGGCGGCAAGGCCGCTCGGCACTTTCAGCGTGAACTGGCTGGCGTACGCCTGCTGGCCCAACAGGGCCTGACCACACCGCTGTTGCTCGCCGATGGCCTGCAGGAAGGCGAGGGCGGCTGGCTGTTGTTCGAATTTATCGAAGGCGCCGAAAGCCTGGCCGATGCCTGGCATGCCGTTGAAGGCCTGCCACCGTTGGCCGACGAACAAACCGCCGTGCTTGCCGAGGCACTGGGCGCGATTGCGCAGATGCACGCCAAAGGGTTGTGGCAGGAAGATCTGCACCTTGACAACCTGCTGCGCAAGGACGGCAAGTTGTACTTGATCGACGGCGCAGGTATCCGCGTCGAAGAGGCCGGCAAGCCGTTGTCACGTAACCGCGTGCTGGAAAACCTCGGGGTGTTTTTCGCCCAGTTGCCGAAAAAGCTTGAGCCGTTTACCGAAGAGTTGCTGGTGTACTACCTGCTGGGCAACGGCGAGCACGCATTGCCACTGCAAGCGCTGGAAAAACAGGTACGCAAGGTCAGCGCCTGGCGCTTGAAAGACTTTTTGAACAAGGTCGGCCGCGAATGCACGCTGTTCAGCGTGGAGCGAGGCGCCTTTGGCCTGCGCGCAATGCGTCGCGAAGAAGAGCCTGCGATGCGGCCGGTGCTGGAACAGGCCGATGCGCTGCTCGACCAGGGCCACCTGTACAAGACCGGGGGGGGCTGCAAGCGTGGCCAAGGTCGAAGTGGCCGGTCGCCCGCTGGTGATCAAGCGCTACAACATCAAGGGTTTTGCCCACTGGCTCAAACGCTTCTGGCGCCCGAGCCGCGCCTGGCATTCCTGGCGCGAAGGCAACCGCCTGGCATTCCTCGGCATCGCTACGCCAAAGCCACTGGCGGTGTTGGAAAAGCGCTTTTTATGGCTGCGCAGCCGTGCCTACCTGATCACCGAATACTTGCCCGGCCCGGACATCATCGAGCGCTTCGCGCCTTACATCGAGCAAGGTGACGCACCGGAAAACGAGCTGCTGGCGCTGGACCATTTGTTTGCCGAGCTGATCCGCGAACGCATCAGCCATGGCGATTTCAAGGGCCATAACCTGTTCTGGCACGAAGACCGCTGGGCCCTCATCGACCTCGATGCCATGCGCCAACACAGCTCGGCCACCAGCTTCGCCCCGGCATTCGCGAAGGATCGGGCGCGGTTTATGCGTAACTGGCCGCAGGAAAGCGCGCTGTACAAGCTCATTGATCAGCGACTGCCCAAAGAGATTCTGACTGGTGGCCCTCTGTAGCTGAGCGGGAGGGCACTATGCGCGCAGATGGACGCCTCCAAAAACGCGTATATATCCAGGATTTAACATCCCATGGCTGATGGAAAACCAAGCTCCCCACAGTTCTTGCTCTTTGAAAGTGAAAGTGAAGCTGAGTGCGCTGCAGAAGTGGCGGCAGCGACACCACCCAACGGGCCGTTCAGTGATTTCATAGTGTATGTGGATGAAAGCGGCGATCACGGGATGCAGACACTCGATGTCAACTACCCCATGTTTGTTTTGGCTTTCTGTGTTTTCCATAAGAGGCACTATTGTGAAAAGGTCATCCCGGCGCTTCAGAAGTTCAAGTTCAATCATATGGGGCATGATCTTGTAGGCTTGCATGAACTGGAAATTCGCAAGGAAAAAGGTGCGTTCTCCAGCATGTTCGCCTCTCGCCAGCACAAGCATCTTTTCCTGGAAGAGCTGACCAGCATCATCGAATCGAGCAATTTCGTCTTGATCAGTTGTGTGATTGATAAAGCCACCCTTCGCGAGCAGCAAGGTCCAATACACAACCCTTACCATCTGGCATTGGGTTTCTGCCTCGAGACGCTCTACGAGTTTTTACAAGAGAAAAATCAGCAGAGTGCGTTGACGCATGTGATTTTCGAGCGTCGGGGTCGTAAAGAAGATAACGAGCTTGAGTTGGAGTTTCGTCGGATGTGTGACGGAGCCAATCGTCTGGGGATCCGCTTGCCGTTTGATGTGGTGTTTGCGACCAAGCAGGTCAATTCGACAGGGTTGCAGCTTGCGGACCTTGTTGCCCGACCCGTCGGCATGAGCGTTTTACGGGCGGGCCAGGAAAATCGCGCTTTTGACGTGCTTAAGCGCAAGTTTTATTGCAGCGGGGGGCGGAGCAGGGTGGGCGAGGGGTTTGAAAACTGGGGGCTTAAAATTTTCCCTGCCGTAGAAAGCGAAAAACCCCGGTGAAACTCACCGAGGCTATAACGCCGACCGGGATCCCCCAGTCCATTTGCGGCAGATTCTATGCTTGCGATTTTTGAGTGTCAACGCGGGGCAACTGCGTAGTCGCCGGGCCATGATCCTGCTCAGTCAACTGACACGCTCAATGCCGATAGCTGTTGCCTGAGCAACAGCTATCGGACATTTCTTGGCTGAGAGCGACAGCCTGCTTTCACTCAAATTTTTCAGCCTATTGGTTTTAAAGGATAAAAATCCTGGCACGGCCTCTGCAACGCCTCCTGGTGAACCCTTTCACCAGCCGCCCGCGGAGCCTTGTATGCCTTTGAGCCTTTCCTCGCTTTCCCGTCTGATCTGCCTCGGCGCCACTGTGCTGCTGGGCCACGCCGCTGTCGTCCAGGCTGCCGACGGCGATGACGCCGTGCCGTCCCTGGCCGGTAAGCGCATTGCGGTAAGCATGACTGGCACCAGTCACTATTTCGATATCAAGGCGTTCCAGGCCCAGGTGGATGAGATCAAGCGCCTGGGCGGTACGCCGATCACGCTCGACGCCGGGCGCAATGACAAGAATCTGGTGACCCAGCTGCAAACCGTGGTCACGCAGAAGCCCGATGCGGTGATCCAGACCCTCGGCACCCTCAGCGTGATCGACCCCTGGCTCAAGCGCATCAGCAAGGCCGGGATTCCGTTGTTCACCATCGATGCGCCGTCGCAGTACAGCCTCAACAACACCACGTCCGACAACGTCGCCACCGGCAAGGCCCTGGCTGATCAACTGATCAAGGACGCCGGCGGCAAGGGCAAGATCCTGGTGTTCAATGGTTTCTATGGTGTGCCGGTGTGTGCGATTCGTTATGACCAGTTGAAGCTGGCGCTCAAGGACTACCCACAGCTGGAAATCATCCAGCCCGAGCTGCGTGACGTAATCCCCAATACCGTGCAGGACGCCTACTCCCAGGTGTCGGCGTTGCTCAACAAATACCCGCAGGGCAGTGTTTCGGCGATCTGGTCGGCCTGGGATATTCCGCAACTGGGCGCGAGCAAGGCGTTGATCGATGCCAAGCGCACTGAGATCAAGACCTACGGCGTCGATGGTACCCCCGAAGTCCTGGCGCTGCTCAGTCAGGCGAACTCGCCAGTGGGTGCGGTGGTGGCGCAGCAACCGGCGCTGATCGGCAAGACGGCCGTGCAGAATGTGGCGCGCTACCTGGCCGGGCAACGTGATCTGCCCAAGGAAACCCATGTGGCCACCTTGCTGACCACCGCCGGCAACCTGGCGCAGGTTCAACAACTGCGGGGTGACTGATGGCCGCCTTGCACCTGCAACACCTGCGCAAGCGCTTTGGCGCAACCCAAGCGCTGGATGATGCGAGCCTCAAGGTCGAGCGCGGCAGCATCCATGGGCTGGTGGGCGAGAACGGCGCGGGCAAGTCGACCTTGATCAAGATCCTGGCCGGTATCCACAAGGCGGACGCGGGGCAGGTGAGTATCGACGGTCAGTCGTACGCCGCGTTGTCACCGCGCCAGGTGGATGCGCTGGGTGTGCAGTTCATTCATCAGGAACGGCTGTTGCCCGCCAGTTTTACCGTGGGCGAGGCGCTGTTTTTCGGGCATGAATTGCGGCGCGGGCCCTTTGTGGATCGACGCCGCCAGCGACGTGAGGCCGAGCGCTTGCTGGCGGAATATTTTGATCTGCAATTGCCCGCCGGCGCGCTGGTGAGTGAACTGAGCAGTGCCGAACGCCAGGTGCTGCAAATCACTCGGGCGCTGATTCGCCAACCCAAGATCCTGGTGTTCGACGAGCCCAGCGTGGCGCTGGTCAAGCGCGAAGTCGACCAGTTGCTGCGCATCGTCAAACGCCTGCGCGACCAGGGTTTGTCCATCCTGTACATCTCCCACTACCTGCAGGAAATCGACAGCCTCTGCGATGAAGTCACGGTGCTGCGCAATGGCCGGGACGTGGCGGTGGTGCAACCACGGCATACGTCCAGTGCCGAGATCGCACGGCTGATGGTTAACCGCGAGGTGCAGGAGATGTACCCCAAAGCCAAGGTTGCACTGGGGGCGCCGTTGTTGCAGGTACGCGGGTTGAGCCTGGCGCGGCGCTATCGGCAAATCGACCTGGAAGTGCGACGCGGAGAAATCGTTGGCCTGACTGGGCTGGTCGGCTCGGGAGCCAAAGAGTTGTTCAAGACACTCTTCGGTGTCGAGCGTGCCGACAGCGGCAGTGTGCATCTGGATGGACGCTTACTGCGCCTGCGTTCGCCGGGCCAGGCGATTGCCGAGGGCATTGCGCTGGTGCCGGAAGAGCGGCGCAGCCAGGGGATTTCGCCAGTACTTTCGGTGCTGGAAAACCTGACGCTGGCGGGGCTCGGGCGGTTCAGCCGCTGGGGCTTGTTGAGCCGCCGCAAGGAACAGGTGCAAAGCCTGCGGCTGATCGACGAATTGGCAATCAAGGCGCCAGGGCCCCAAGCGGCCGTCAGCCAGCTCAGTGGCGGCAACCAGCAGAAGGTCGCCCTGGGTAAATGGCTGAGCCGCCGCTCGTCGGTGTACCTGTTGGACGAACCCTGCGTGGGGGTGGATGTGGGGGCCAAGGTGGAGATCTATCGCTTGATCGGGCGCTTGGTGGAAGAGGGTGCGGCGGTGCTGGTGTTGTCTTCGGATTTGCCGGAGTTGTTGGGGATCAGTGACCGGATCCTGGTGCTGCATCGCGGTGAGATTGCCGGAGAGTTTCGGGCGGGCGAGGCCGACAGCGACCAGTTGCTGGCGTGTGCCACCGGCGCGGTGCCGGCCGCCGCTGCGCAGGTGCGGGAGGTCGAGCATGCTTGAAGCAATACTGCGACGTGGTTCGGTGGGGGTGTTTGTGGCGATCCTGCTGGGGTTTGCCGTGGCTGCGCCGAACTTTTTGTCGGTGGGCAATCTGGCCAACGTGTTCAGCCAGTCGGCGATTCTCGGCGTGCTGGCCTTCGGGCTCACCTGCGTGATTATCGGCGGCGGTTCTAACGTGGTGGCCGGCGGGTTGGACCTGTCGCTGGCGGCCAACCTGGGCTTGTGCGCGGCGGTGTTCAGCCGCCTCAATAATGCCGGCCTGGATCTCTGGTTGACGTTGCTGCTGACCCTGGGCTGCGGCCTGGCGGTTGGCTTGCTCAATGGGCTGGCCGTGGTGGCGCTGCGTTTGCCGCCGTTGCTGGCGACCCTGGCGAGCATGAACGTGCTGGCCGGGCTGGAGTTGGTGCTGACGGAAAATACGGTGGTCTCCACGGACTCGCCGTTACTGGACCTGCTCAGTGGTGGCGCCTGGTTGGGCGTGCCGGCCCTGGCCTGGGTGCTCCTTTTGGCCGCGGGTGTACTGACGTTGCTGATCCAGCACTCGGTCTATGGGCTGCGCCTGCATGCGGTGGGCGAATACCCCCAGGCGGCAGAAGCGGCTGGCCTTGGCGTGTCCGGCTACGTGCTGTCGAGCTATGGGCTGTCTGGTCTGTGCGCCGCCGTAGCTGCGTTGTGTTCGGCTGCGTTCTTCAGCGGCAGCACCACAGGTTCTGGCGACATGCTGCTGTCGGTGGTAGCGATCGCCTTCCTCGGCGTGGTGTTTTCCCGCAGGCTGGTGGCGAGCATTCCGGGGACTTTGCTGGCGGCGCTGTTGATCGGTTTTCTGATTAATGGCTTTCAACTGCTTAACCTCTCCAGCTTCTGGGTCAATGGTGTACAGGGCGTGTTGATCTTGCTGGTCGTTGCGGCGTCCAGTGCATTGAACCGAGGGGCGACGGCATGAACGCACGCGCATTGTTGCCGCTGACATTGCCACTGGTATTCACGCTGATTGTCGTGGTGTTTGCGCTGCAAGCTCCGGGCTTCCTCAGTGCGGGCAACCTGCAAAGTCTGGTGTTGAACAACTTCGTGCTGCTGGCGATTGTCGCCATCGGCATGACCTACGCGGTGGCGGCCGGTGGTATCGACCTGTCGGTGGGCACGGCGCTGGATTTCGCCAGTCTCAGCTTTGTGGTGCTGCTCAATGGCGGCCATGGCTGGGCGGTGGCCGGCACCGGCGCGCTGGCGGCGGCGTTGCTGGTGGGGCTGGTAAATGCCGGCCTGATTGCCGGGCTGCGGATCAGCCCGTTCCTGGCCACCCTGGGCACTTTGTTTATCGGCACCAGCGCCCAGCAACTGCTTTCGGACGGCGGCCAGCCGATCTATATCAGCCAAGGCTTGAAGCCTGAGTTCACGGGGCTGACACCGCTGCTGATCGTATTGGGGCTGGCGCTGTTCTACGGCCTGGCCCTGGCGCGCGGACGCCTGGGCGCGAGTTACTGGCCCAGGGCACCCAGCCGCTGCTGGCGTATTACTCGGGGTTGTCGGTGCGGCGCATCGTCAGCGTCGTGGCCCTGGCTACCGCCCTGGCCTGTGGGGTGGCGGGCGTGTTGCTCAGCTCGACAGTCAGCGCTTATGTGCCGCTGTCGGGTAACGCGTTTTTGCTCAACGCGATTGGCGCGGTATTTATCGGCACGACCTTGAGCCGGCAGGGCCGGGCAAATATTCCCGGGACACTGCTGGGCGTGCTGTTTATCAACGTGATCGCCAACGGCCTGCTGTTGATCGGCTGGAACTTCTACTGGCAGCAGGTGGCGACTGGGGTGCTGATCTTTATCGTGTTGAGCTTCAGTTTTGCCAGCCGGCGAATGTTGGAGCGCAACTAGCCGGCGCTATTCAGCCTTTACCAGGGTGGTGCGGGTTTTATAGTCACCGTTGACCACACTCTGGCGGGTGAAGAAGTACCCGTAATCTTGCAAGTACACCTCGGTGCTGGTGGCGTTGTACCTCTCGCCAATCACCGTGCAATTCAGTTCCGTGGCGTTGCCACTCAGGGCCGCGTTGATTTTGCTGGCCGAGAGTTCACGCGCCACCAAGCAGGTATAGGTGCGCCAGAGTACCCGGTCGTCTTCGGCGGTATCGCGGTTGAGGTCTTTGAAGCTGAACCCTAGCGTTGCACCGACCGGCATCTGTTTCCAGTCGCCGCTGAAACTCAGTTGTTGAACGTGGCTGGCGGCTGAGCGGGACAGCCCCTCCCATTCAAATTGAGACTGGTAGGTCAGGTTGAAAAGGCCTCGCAAGGATGTGGTGACAGAGGTTGAGTAATTGGAGACGTTGCGGATGTGTAACTGGCCGCTATCATCGTTCGGCTCGATAAACAGGTCGTGCAGCAGGGTGGTCGAGCTTTCGCTCTTTTCCACCAGATGGCGCAAGGACTTGGCGGGAGTGGGCATGCCCAGTGCGTTGATTGCGCTCACCACGTCTGCCGATAGTGGCGCGGGGGTCAGTATTTCCCGGGCCTTGGTGCGGGCAGTCGCAACCGGCAGCTGTTCGAGCGGTGGTGCGCAGGCCGCCTTGAGCAAGGCCTGGGTATTGGCTTCGGCCGAGCTGAAGGGCGCGTCCTGAGGCGCGGTTTCGATATTGCCGAAAGTGACCACGTTGTTCTGATTCAGGCCGAACGTTGCCAGGGGGCGGTAGGTCTGGCGGCTGCAATCGGTCTGCAAAAGCATGCGTGTTTGGGCGTAGTGCACCTTCTTGAGTTTGTTGGTGAGGATGAATGGCTCATCAACGGCTCCCCAGAACTTCACGCTATCACCCGTGCGCTTTACGCTGGCGCGGTCGATCAGCAACTGCCGTTGAGTCCCTGTGCCGCTGATCACCCGCCAGTCTGCGCGTGGCGTGTGGGCGCAGGCGTCGATAAATCCGGTGTTCTGTTTGAGATTGGCGATCACGACTGGCGTCAGGTCACGCATCACGTTAAAGCGCGTGGGCTGGCCGTTGGCGGCCAAGGTACCTGGGGACTCCAGGAACAGCAGGCTGGCTTCCGGTGCGGCGCACGATGCGCGGACCTGTGCGATGTCCGGCACGCTGGAGCCTTTGCGCGGTGTTACCTGAACCTGGTAGCTGAGTTTGTCGCCATCGCGCAGGATCGAATCGGCCAGTGGGGGTTGCTTGAGCACTTCGGCAAACGCCGGCTCGGCCTTGGCCCCGTTCCTCATGGCTTGAAGGCTGCAACCACTGAGCAAGCCGAGGGCGATGACAACCGCGATGCGTTTCATGGGCGTTCCTTGCGGACAAAGGGATTCATGATGATCAACCGTTTTCGGCTGAACCCTGTGCTTCTTGAGGGCGGCGTACTGGTTAGAACGGGTAAGCCGAGCCGGCGCCGGCATAGCCTCTTGTTCTGCCGAGTTCCTTACTGCAGGTCGGAACCGGAAGCTTCCTACGCTATGCATCGACCCTGGACACCTGAGTCGCTGGTTTCGTGATGCTAGGTTTTCGGTCCCTGCATTCAACCAAGAAAAGACGAATAAATATGCGCAACCTTATCGTGCGGCTGCTGGTGTTGGTGGGAGTACCTTTGATCATGGGCGGTTGCGGTACGGTGAACACGGTTTTTCGTGACGATGGCGTCACCGTGAGGGACCTTAAGGAGAAGAAAACCTATTGCCAGACTGTTCCGCGTGTATACAGCGGCGTGGCCTACGACCTGTGCGTCCTCCATGGGCCGCCGAATTCCGCAGGCGGGCTTTCGTTGAACGGGATTCCCTGGGCCGTTCTCGATGCGCCGGTCTCCGGTGTTCTCGATACGCTTATCCTGCCCTACACGATCTACCGGCAAAGTGTCGACGGCAGTATCGAGGTCCGCTAACCGCTCGCCGCTAACAGCTTCCTACTGCTTTTACGCTATAATCCCGCCCTTTAGCTGTTTCCTGCCCAGGCAGGAAGCACACTTTTTTCAGGCGCCACCCGCCTGCATGCAGACTAAAAGAGGCTAGACCCCTGTGGCATTGACGATTCTTGGCCTGTCCGGCGCCCTTAGCCATGATCCTTCCGCAGCCTTGTATATCGACGGCAAGCTGATCGCGGCCGCCGAAGAAGAGCGCTTCGTACGCGACAAACATGCAAAGAACCGCATGCCCTACGAATCGGCGAAGTTCTGCCTGGAACAGGCCGGTATCAAGCCTTCCGACGTTGACGTGGTAGCGATTCCGTTCGCCCCGATCAGCCTGTTCGGTGAGGCACGCTGGCACTATGCCAAGCGTTACTGGTACGCCCCGGACCGCGCACTTGACGCGATCCTGATGGGCAACCGTCGCTACAAGCGCTATCGCAACAAGATCGTCTGGTGCCTGGAGCAACTGGGCTTCGATCCGAAGAAAATCAAGATCGAACCGGTTGAACACCACCTGGCCCACGCTTCCAGCGCTTACCACTGCTCCGGTTTTCAAGAAAAAACCGCGATCCTCGGGATCGACGGCAAGGGTGAATACGCCACCACGTTCTTCGGCTACGGCGAAAACGGCAAGATCCACAAGATCAAGGAATTCTACGACCCGGACTCCCTCGGCGGCCTGTATGGCGCGATCACCGAGTTCCTCGGTTTCGAGATGCTCGACGGTGAGTTCAAGGTCATGGGCATGGCGCCGTACGGCGATGCCAGCAAATACGACTTTTCGCGCCTGGCCTCCTTTGAGAACGGCGAGTTGGTGATCAATACCGACTATGCCAACGTCATCGGCCTGCGCCGGTATAAAGAGAAGGGCAAGGGCTTCTACTTCTCGCCGAAACTGATCGAGTGGCTGGGTCCCAAGCGCGAAGGCGACATCGCCGACGAGCCGTACATCCACTACGCCGCGAGCATGCAAGCGCTGTTCGAGAAACTGGCCTTGCAGATGATCGACCATTACCTGGGCGACATCCTCAAGGACACCGGCAAGCTGGCCTTCGCCGGCGGCTGTGCACTGAACGTCAAGCTGAACCAGAAAATCATTGCCCGCGACGACGTGAAAGAGCTGTTCGTGCAGCCGGCGTCCGGCGATGCCGGTACGGCGGTGGGCGCGGCGGCCTACGTGTCCCACGCCCGCGGTGTGCCGGTGGAGAAGATGGAACACGTCTACCTCGGCCCGTCCTACAGCAACGAAGACGTGATTGCCGCGTGCGCCAAGCACGAGAGCAAGCCGGTCTGGCGCAAGATCGACAACATGCCCCAGCGCATCGCCAAGATCATGGTCGACGGCAACCCGGTTGCCTGGTTCCAGGGCCGCATGGAGTTTGGCCCGCGTGCGTTGGGCGGTCGTTCGATCATCGGTTGCCCAAGTGCTACCGGCGTGGCTGACCGTATCAACCACCAGATCAAGTTCCGCGAGCGCTGGAGGCCTTTCTGCCCGTCGATGCTCGACACCGTGGCCCCGCAGATGATCAAGGTCGATCACCCGGCGCCGTTCATGACCTTTACGTTTGAAGTCTCGGAAGAGTGGAAAACCCGCGTGCCGGAAGTGGTCCATGAAGATGGCACCTCCCGCGCCCAGGTGCTCAAGCGCGAATACAACCCGCGCTACTACGACATGATGAAAGAGCTCGAAGTGCTGACCGGCAACGGCGTGTCCCTGAACACCTCGCTCAACCGTCGTGGCGAAGCGATGATCTGCTCGCCGAAGGACGCGCTGGACATGTTCTTCGGCTCCGACCTGCAATACCTGATCATGGAAGACATCCTGGTCGTCAAAGACGGCGTGGACCCTTATGACGCGCTCGGCTGATCGCCACGTCCTGCAGTTCTGCCACGGCTATTACGGGCCGTTCCTGGATTGCGCGCGGCAGTACGCGAGCCTGTTCGCTGGCTCCGGCTATAAAGTGACCACGGTGTTTCTCACCGGGGTCGCCGATCCGCAGGTGGCTGCCGAGTGTGCGTCGGACGAAGTGTTGTTCATGGAATTCAGCTCCAGGGCCGTTCGCGGCCTGAAGCTGGGTGCCATCCGTGAGCTGCGCAAGATCGCCGCGTCGCGCAACTTCAGCTTTTGTATCGCTCACCGCTTCAAGCCGATCTACATCGCCTTGCTCGGTACGCGGCTGCCGGTAATCGGCGTGCATCACGCCTTTGGTGATTATCAGCGTCAAAGCCGCACACTGTTCGCCGGGTTCTTCCGCAAGCGCCTGAGCCTGCTGGGGGTTTCCGACGCGGTGCGTGATGACATGCGCCGCTGCCTGCCGGGCTGGCCCGCAGCGCGTATCCAGACCTTGTACAACCGTATTGATGTCGACGCGTTGCAGGCCATTCAGGTGCCGGCCGATGAGGCACGCGATGCCTTGGGCTTGTCGCCGGATGAATGGGTGGTCGGCAATGTCGGCCGCCTGCACGCGGACAAAGACCAGGCCACGCTGCTCAAGGGCTTTGCCCTGGCGTTGCCGCACTTGCCGGCCCAGAGCCGTTTGGCGATTCTCGGCAGCGGCCGCCTGGAGCAAAGCCTCAAGGAGTTGGCACACGAACTGGGGATTGCCGGGCAGGTGCTGTTTCTTGGCCAGGTGCCGGATGCACGCCGGTATTTCCGTGCGTTCGACGTGTTTGCCCTGAGCTCCGATCACGAACCGTTCGGCATGGTGTTGCTGGAAGCCATGGCGGCCGGTGTACCGTTGCTGGCCACGGCCTGTGGCGGCGCGAAGGAAGTGGTCGAAGGCGTCGGTATCCTGTTTCCCTTTGGCGACGCCGAACACCTCGCCCAGGGGTTGCGCCACTTGGCCTCGATGGATCACCACCAGCAACGGCAGTGCGCCGACATGATGCTGGAACGCCTGCGCACGCGTTTCTCGGATCAGGCGGTACGCGATACCTTCTGGCAATTGCCGCACGTTATTGAACTGACCGCGGGGGCTTGATGCTCAATCGATTCCAAGGCTGGCGCGAGCGAGGCTGGTCCGTCGTCGACGCGCCTGCCTATAGCGATGCCTGGCAACGTTTTGGCGGCAGCGTCGCGACCCATCCCCAAGTGATCGAGCGCCTGGCCGGGCTGGCCGATATTCCGGTGCGCTACCTGGCCTGGGAGCAGGGCGGTGAAACGCAGGCGTGCATCGCCACCTGGGGCCGCGACCTGGCGTTGTCCAAGGACGTACTCAAGCAACAGGGCAAGAAAGGCCTGTTTGATC
This sequence comes from Pseudomonas cyclaminis, assembly GCF_015163715.1. GTDB lineage: Bacteria > Pseudomonadota > Gammaproteobacteria > Pseudomonadales > Pseudomonadaceae > Aquipseudomonas > Aquipseudomonas cyclaminis. Next base: position 21,387 of record NZ_JADDUM010000078.1, on the reverse strand, counting down.
TGGGTAACGCCGAATTGATCCTGCCAGCCGCCGCGAATGCCCAGGCGCCGCTGCGCCACCGCGCACGCTACCTGTCGGCCCTGAACGAAGGCCGTTTCAGCGGCCTCAAGCCTCAGGCCGAGCAGTTGGCCATGGCCCGCACCCCGGAAGACCTGTCGAAGAAATTCCGCTACAACCAGCGCCGCGAACTGCGTTTGCTCGAAGAGGCGGGTGGCATCGTGCGCCCGGTCAGTGAGTTTTCCAGCCAGGAATTGGCCGCGATCTACTGCGATCTGTTCCTGCGCCGCTGGGGGTTTGTCGCCACCGGTGCCGAGCGCATGGCTGAAGTGATCGAGCTGCTGCGCGAGTGGCTGATCGGCTCGGTGATTTTCCTTAACGATGCGCCCATCGCGGTCCAGTTGGTGTACCGGGTCGAGTCGCCCGAGTGGATCAGCGTGGAATACGTCAACGGTGGTGTCGACCCTGAGACCCGTGCGTTCAGCCCGGGCAGCGTCCTGAGTTTCCTCAACACCCAGAGCGCCTGGGAGCAGGCACGAGAAGTCGGCAAGCCGCTGCGCTTTTCCTTCGGGCGTGCCGACCGCGAGTACAAGGACCGTTGGTGCAACCCCGTGCCGGTGCTGACCGTATGACCCGCAAACAGCAATTGCTCAAGCGTCATCGGCGCAACAAGCGGGTTGCCCTGCTGATCGGCCTGTTGCTGCTGGTGGTGATCGGCGTCTGGGTCGCCTGGTGGTTGCCGTTGTTACTCGGCGTGCTGGCCTGGGTCGCCCATGAGGCCTGGTTTGCCGACCATCTGTTTTATGCTCCCGGCGAAGACTATCAATACCGGTTCTCGGCGGATGCCGAAGTGGCGGGAGTTCGCCTCGACGGCGGGCAACTGCGGGTTGATTCACCCCTGCAGGCCGATGCGACATTGATGTTGGCCATCAAGGTCAAGAGCAGTTGGTTGGGGCGTTTTCTGGATCCGGGAATTGAGATTTCGGGCGCTGACAGCGCTGATCGACAGGTTTTCGAGCGTGGTGTGAACGGGGTTCGTTATCTCAACCTCAGTGGGCTGGCGCCGGCCCTGGCGACAGGTGAGTTGCGTTTGCGCGGGCGTTTTTGCACCTTGCACGGCGCGCCCCGCTTGTGGGCCTGGGTCGATCCGGATTATTCAGAACAGCGGGTGATGGTCATCGCGCCCCATGCCGATGATGCCGAGCTGGCTGCTTTTGGCTTATACAGCCAGGCTGAAAAACCGTGGATCGTAACCCTCACCGCCGGTGAAATCGAAGCCGAGCATTACCAGCAAATGGGCCTGGATTCGGTCGAAGCCTCGCGCATCAAAGGCCGCCTGCGCGCCTGGGACAGCATTGCCGTGCCGCTTTGGGCCGGTGTGCCGCAGGCCCATTGCGTGCAGTTGGGCTACTTCTGCCTGCAATTGCCGGCGATGCGCACGACGCCTGATCAGCCAGTGGCTTCGCGCGAAGCGCAGCTGTCGGATATCCGCCTGTTTCGCCAGTTCAATCCGTTCCCGTTACCGGCGGATGCCGACGGCCTGCCGACCTGGAACAACCTGTTGGCCGACCTGCGCCAGTTGCTGCTGACGGCGCGTCCCGAAGTGATCGTGTTGCCGCATCCGGTACTCGACCCTCACCCAGACCATATCTGCGCGCAGCAAGCGGTGGTCGAGGCGTTGCAAGGCTTGGAATGGCAGCCGACCATCATCCTGGGCTACGCCAACCATCTGCATGACAACGACCGCTGGCCCATGGGTGACGCGGGCGCCGGGATTGCCTTGCCGCCGCTGTTCGACGACACGCTTGAGCTGCGCCCCTGTAGCTTGCCGCTGTCGTTGGCGCAGCAGCGCGACAAAGCCATGGCGCTTGGCATGATGCATGACCTGCAACCCGCGCCGCCGTTCAAGCGTCGGGTACGCCGCTGGCTCCAGCGGGTGCTGGCGGGCCGTGCGCGGTCGCCTTATGGCGAGAACGAGTTTTTCCGCAAGGCCGTACGACGGCATGAGTTGTTCTGGCGTTTGTGAAAGGAAAGGTCATGAAAGTTTTGTTTCTGGTACAGAAAGAACAGCGTGCGATTCTGGATCGCTTGTACGAAGGCATTGCCGAGCACTGCGAGTGTGATACCCGCTGGCTGAGCAGCGATGAGCAGCGCAACCTGCGCGGTTACTTCAAGCGCGAAGTCGACGTGACCCGCTATGACCGCATCGTGTTTTTCCTGCGCTTCAAGCAGGAAATCCGCCAGGCCGGGTTTATCCGTACGATCCCGAACCTGGTGATCCTCGAACACGACGCCTACCAGAACTACATTCCCTGCAAATACACCGGCAAGTTCAGTGCGCACTACCGCCGCTTGCCGTGGGCGCGGGTGATCAGCTCCGGCTACAGCGTGGCCGAGCGCCTGCGCGCCGAAGGCTTTGATGCGGTGTTCGTGCCCAAAGGCTACGACCAGGCGCTGTTGCAGCACCAGGGTCTGGAGCGCGACATCGAGCTGGCGTTTGTCGGCAGCACCAACAGCGTGGCCTATAGTGGCCGCAAGGCGCTGCTTGATGAGTTGGCCCGCGTTGAGCCGCTGGTGGTCACGCGCACCAAATCCGGTGAGGAATACTGCGCGACGCTTAACCGGATTCGTTTTTTCGTCAGTGCCGATGTGGGCATGGGCGAGTACATGATCAAGAACTTCGAGGCCATGGCCTGTGGCTGTGTGCTGCTGGCGTTTGACCAAGGGGCTGCGGAAAACGAAGCCCTTGGTTTCAAGGACATGGTCAATGTGGTGTTCTACAAGGACATTCCACAGTTGCAGGAAAAGCTCTCGCAGCTGCGCGCCGACCCGCAACTGGCAGCAGAGATTGCGCGCAATGGGCAAGACCTTGCCGTCAGCCAGTTCAGCTTTGCGCGCATCGGCCAGCGTATTGTCGAAGTGCTCCAGCCACCCCTGCGGCCTCGTGCGCCGTTGAACTGGCTGGAGCGGTTGCGCCTGACACTCGGTGTTTGATCCGCAAAGTACAAAGAGCCACACCCACGCCGCATAAGGTTTTTTCGATGAGCATTCTCAACATCATGTGGGCCGGTGGTTCTGCATTTGCCTCGGTGCAGAAGGTGCACCAGCAGATACTGTCCCATACCGACAGCGGCGCTCCCGTTCACCACTGGCTGCTTCAGGGCAGTGCGGCCGGCAGCGATGGCCTGGTCGAGCGTGCTGTGGAGTGGAACCTGTCTTCTGCAAAGCTCAAGGGCCGGCACCTGTGGAAGTGGTTGATGCCGTGGATGCATGCGCGCTTTCGCAAGGCCTTGCCCGACGATGTCCAGGTGGTGCTCCTTGACGGGATCGGCGTCGCCCGTGTGTTCCTGCCCGTGCTCAAGCGCTTGCCGCATGTGCGCGCCGTGGTGATATTTCATGGTGTCACGCGTTTACGCAGTGCGGATCAACAGTTGTTCGACTCGTTCCCTGCGTCGCAACTCACGGTGACGGCAGTGTCGCAGACCCTCGCCGGTTCGCTGGAGCGTGACCTCAAGCGACCTGTGGTTGTGCTGCGCAGTGCTTTCGACCCTGTGGTTTTTCGTGCTGCGGTGCTTTCCCGTGAACAGGCTCGCTCCCGCCTGGGCCTGTCGTTGGAGGCCGCGCCGGCGATAGGTGCGGTCGGTCGACTGGTCGATGGCAAGGGGTTTGCCTGTTTGTTGGACGCCTTTGCCACTGCGACGGCTGATCAGCCGGATGCGCGCCTGGTGATTATCGGCGAAGGCCCCGCGAGACCTGGGCTTGAGGCGCGTATCGAGGCGCTTGGCGTGCGCGACAAAGTGTCCTTGCCAGGGCATCTGCCTGAGGCGGCGAGCCTGTACCGGGCGTTTGACTGGGTGGCCATTCCTTCGACGGAAGAGGGCTTGGGGCTGATCCTGCAAGAGTCGGTGATGGCCGGCGTGCCCGTGTTGACCAGCGAGCTGGCGGTGTTCCGCGAGCAGTTGGGGGATTGCGGTTGGTACGCGCCTGCAGCCGATCCCGCGTCCTGGAGTGGCCTCCTGACCCGTGCGTTCGCGAGTTCCGGTGAGGAGATCGTCGAGGCTCAATCGCGGGCGCTGGCGCCGGAGAAAGCCTGGAGTGATTTCACTGAAACCACTCGACGGCTGTTTTCATGCCGCTAGCAGGGCGTTCTCCAGTGCTTGCATTGGAAAGCGTTCGTTCAGGTTCTCACGCGCAATATAGCGTGCGAAATGTTGCAGGTTGCGCCGAGCCAGTTCCGGGTTCAACGGAGCGCGCAGGAAGCGCATATCGGCCACGTCGATCAGGCCCATTTCATTGTCGGGCGTCACGACAATATTGCCCAGGTGTAACGAACGGAAATAAATGCCCGCGTCATGCAGGCGACGAATAAGGGCCACCAGCGGGTCGAGGTTCGCCTGCCACTCAAAGCCTTCGCGGTTGGAGATCTGGCGCAGCGTCTCACCCGGCAACGGGCGGTACAGCACGGCAGTCATGCCGGGCGCCGTCAGTTGAAAGAACGCGAGTACGCTCAAGGTGGGGATGCCACGCTGCTGCAGTTGCGCCACATTGTCGATAAACCGCTTGGAGTACGGGCGAAACAACGCAGAGGAGAACAGGCGTTTGCGGCGAAACAGTTTGAGGATGTTCCCGTCGGTCAGCAGGTAGACTTTGGGGCCGTAGCTGTCCTTCTCCAGGATTTTGGCACCTTCAATCATCGCGGTTAAATCGGCCTGGGGGAGCCTTGAACATTGCATCGTCGGAAAGCCTTGTGGGAGTCGCGGGCACAGTGGTCGGTAATAATGCCGAAAGTTTTGGGTTTTAACCATGCCGGGTTGGCGGGTTGAACGTATTCAGGAGCGGGTGATGCAAGCAAGTCGTTGGGCGCAGGTATGGATGATTTTCGGGTTACTTTGGTTTTTGCTGGCAGTTGCCTTCGCGCCGACCAATAAGATCTATCAACAAGGCTTGACGCTGTTCCTGTGGTTGCCGGCGATGGTGTTTGCCTGGGGGGCGCGTGAGCGTCTCAAGGAGGTCTGGCACGAACAGCGCTGGATCTGCCTGATGATTGCCGCGCTTGCTGTCTGGGGCGCGATCAGCCTGTTGTGGACCAACGCCGAAGACCCGTCCCGCGAGGCCAAGCGCCTGCTGTATATCGGCGTATTCCTGCTGTTTTTCCCGGTGTTTGCGTGTGGTCAGCCCGAGCGCGTCATTCGCGTGATGCAATGGGGGGGCTTCGGACTGGCATTGTCGTCGCTGCTTGCAATCATCAAGTTCTATGGCATTGAGCATAATAGCTGGACGGCGCGTCTGGCCGGCTTGGGCCAATTGTCCCACCCCATCCTGGGCGCCTACGTGATCGGCTTGGCGGCCGTCTGGCTGTTGCACTGGGCTCCCCGGGGGCGCTGGATGCAAGTGGGTTGGGTGCTGGCCGTTGGGTTCCTCGGGTTGTTCGTGGTGTTGAGCCAAAGCCGTGGCGCCGCGCTGGCGTTGCTGCTGACAGTGGTGGCGATGCCTGCCTGGTGCCGTGACCGGCGTAGCGCCGTGATTGCCATTGGCGCAGTCCTGGCGGCCCTGGCGGTGTTCTTCGCGATGCAATCGCTCATGCTGGCCCGTGGCGTGTCTTACCGCCCGCAGATCTTCATGGCGGCCGTGCAAATGATCAGCGAGCACCCTTGGACTGGCCTCGGGCTGGGCGGCAACTACAAGATATTTGCCGATGACCTCTTTTTTGACCACTCCCATAACCTGTTCACCCATGTGAGCATCGAGTTGGGCCTGCCGGGCCTGCTGCTGTGGTGTGGCCTGTGGTTCGGCGTGCTGTGGCAAGCCTGGAAGGCCCGCGACACCCTCTACGGCAAGGGCGTCATCGGCATGTGGGTGTTTTCGTTCCTGGCCATGCAGTTCGATGCCGCCAGCCTGACAGGTACGCCGCGTGCCGAGTGGTTCATTTCCTGGCTGCCGATTGCGCTGGCCAGTGTTTTGGTCTGGGCTCGGGCCAAACCCGACGCGTGTGATAAAGTTCGCGTCCTACCCAATCAGTGAGCTCGACACATGAGTGACGCACCGCCCAAAGCGGACCAGGAATCCAGCCTGAAAATCTATTTCCGGCTGCTGGGCTATGTGAAACCGTACCTCGGCATGTTCCTGCTGAGTATCGTGGGCTTCGTGATCTTTGCTTCGACCCAGCCAATGCTCGCCGGGATCCTCAAGTACTTCGTGGATGGCTTGAGCAATCCCGATGTGGTGTTTTTGCCCAAGGTCCCGTTTTTCAAGGACCTGAAGTTGCTGATGGCCGTGCCGCTGCTGATCATCCTGATCGCCGCGTGGCAAGGCCTCGGCTCTTTCCTGGGTAACTACTACCTGGCCAAGGTGTCCCTGGGGCTGGTGCATGACCTGCGGGTCCAGTTGTTCAACAAGCTGTTGGTGCTGCCTAACCGCTACTTCGACACCCATAACTCGGGGCACCTGATTTCCCGCATCACCTTCAACGTGACCATGGTCACCGGCGCGGCCACGGATGCGATCAAGGTCGTGATCCGCGAAGGCCTGACGGTGGTGTTCCTGTTCGGCTATCTCTTGTGGATGAACTGGAAACTGACCCTGGTGATGCTGGCAATCCTGCCGCTGATTGCAATCATGGTCGGCAGCACCAGCAAGAAATTCCGCAAGCAGAGCAAGAAGATCCAGGTGGCGATGGGCGACGTGACCCACGTTGCCTCCGAGACCATCCAGGGTTACCGCGTGGTGCGCAGCTTCGGCGGCGAAGACTACGAGCAGCGCCGCTTTGCCGCCGCCAGCCAGGGCAACACCGACAAGCAGCTGAGCATGAACAAGACCGGTGCGGTCTACACGCCGATGCTGCAACTGGTGATCTACACGGCCATGGCCGCGTTGATGTTCCTGGTGCTGCTGTTGCGCGGTGAGGCGACGGCAGGTGACCTGGTGGCCTACATCACGGCGGCGGGCCTGCTGCCCAAGCCGATCCGCCAGCTGTCGGAAGTCAGCTCGACGATCCAGAAAGGTGTGGCCGGTGCAGAAAGCATCTTCGAACAACTGGATGAAGTGCCTGAAGTCGACGGCGGTACCGTGGAGCGTGATCGCGTCAGCGGTCGCCTGGACGTGCGCAACCTGAGCTTCACTTACCCCGGCACCGAGCGCGAAGTGCTCAAGAACATCAGCTTCAGCGCAGCCCCTGGACAGATGATCGCCCTGGTCGGACGCTCAGGCAGCGGCAAGTCGACGCTGGCCGCCCTGATTCCGCGTTTCTACCATCATGAAACCGGGGAAATCCTGCTGGACGAAGTCGAGATCGAAGACTATCGCCTGCGCAACCTGCGCCGCCATGTGGCCCAGGTTACCCAGCATGTGACCCTGTTCAACGATACCGTGGCCAATAACATCGCCTACGGCGACCTGGCCGACGCGCCGCGTGCCGACATCGAAAAAGCAGCGGCCGATGCCTACGCCATGGACTTCATCGCGGAGCTGCCCAAAGGCCTGGACACCGAAGTCGGTGAAAACGGCGTGCTGCTCTCCGGTGGTCAGCGCCAGCGCCTGGCGATCGCCCGGGCCCTGCTGAAAAATGCCCCGCTGCTGATCCTGGATGAAGCGACCTCGGCGCTGGATACCGAGTCCGAGCGGCATATCCAAGCCGCACTGGACAAGGTCATGAAAGGCCGCACCACCCTGGTGATCGCACACCGTTTGTCCACCATCGAAAAGGCCGACCTGATTCTGGTAATGGATCACGGCGAAATTGTCGAGCGTGGTACGCATGTCGAACTGCTGGCCAAGGGCGGCTATTACTCGCGCCTGCACGCCATGGGGCTGGACGAGCCGGTCGCGAACAACATCACCTGAACCAACGGGGCGCGCAATGCGCCCCGCTGTTTGTATCAAGACCCTTACAGGGCTTGACCAAAGCCAAATAATTCGCTGCCTGTCGTTTGTTATGTTGGCCTTCTCGATTCGAATGACGAACGAGAGGGCTAACCTTCTTGCGTGGGTAATGGAATGTTGCAACGTCTGTTGTGGAAACTGCTTCCCAAACCCCAGAGGGTGTTCTTGCTGGGGCGTTTGTCGGTGGTGGATCGCCAGGCAGTCAATAAATCCCTGTCTGGGGTGACCACCCTCAATCCGGCTTTCGAACGGCACAACTGTGTGTTTATCCATGTGCCCAAATGCGCCGGCAGCAGCGTGTGCTCGGCACTTCTCGATGGGCGCTGGCCGGGGCACCTGCCGTATTACTGGTATGAGCAGCAGTTTCCCGAACACTGCGAGCGCAGTTTCAAATTCGCCTTCGTGCGTGATCCGCTGGAGCGTGCCTACTCGGCCTACAACTACCTGCGCAGTAACCACATGGGCGCCCGCGATCTGCAAGCCCAGGCGCTGGTCAGCAACTACCGCGACTTCGACCATTTTGTGGCCGGCTGGCTGCACCCGGACAACCTGCGGCGCCAACTGCATTTCGCGCCCCAGACCGACTTTCTGGTCGATCACCTGGGCCAAATGGCCATGGATTTCCTCGGGCGCCAGGAATCCCTGGAGCACGATTTCCAGCACCTGTGCGAGCGCCTTGGCGTGACCTCATCCCTGCCACATCTGAATGTTTCACTGGGGCGGCGAAGCGAGCCGGTGAGAGCGTTTTGCTCCGTGCGCACGCGCCGTTTGGTCAAGCGCGCCTATCAGCGTGATTACGAGGTGTTGGGTTATGAATAAGCAGTCGCTGGCCAGAGACGCCGCTGCCATCCGTCCTTTTGCCTTGTCGTTGTCGGTGGCCGCACGGGCGGCGCTCAAGCATCAACAGCCGTGCTGCCTGTGGTTGACGGGGTTGTCCGGGTCCGGCAAGTCGACCCTGGCCAATGCCCTTGAGGTGCAACTCAATGAGCAGGGGCGCCACACCTTTGTGCTCGATGGCGATAATTTGCGCTCGGGCCTGTGCAATGACCTGGGCATGAGCGATGCGGCGCGCAAGGAAAATATCCGGCGCATCGGTGAAGTGGCGCGGTTGATGGTGGACGCGGGATTGATTGTGATTGTGTCAGCCATCTCGCCGTTCAGCGTCGACCGGGCGACCGCCAGGGCGCTGTTCGAGCCTGGGCAGTTCTTTGAGGTTTACGTCAGCACGCCGTTCGACGTATGTGCGCGGCGTGACCCCAAAGGGTTGTACCGCGCGGCGCTGGACGGGCGTATCAAAGCGTTCACCGGTTTGGACAGCCCCTACGAGGCGCCTCAGCAGGCCGACTGCGAAATCAACACCGATGAGGTCGAATTGGGCGAAGCCGTAGAGCGCATTCTCGCGATTTTGTTTAAAAATTAACCAGTTTTGGCGCGTGATGCCGTGCGGATAAAGCTCTCGAACTAGGCGGCGCTCACCCTGTGCTAATATCGCGCCCCTGTTCATTTTGTATGTGGGTTGCTCCATGAAGTTGTCCATGCCGCGATTCGATCAAGCCCCTGTCTTGGTGGTCGGCGATGTCATGCTCGACCGTTACTGGCATGGTGGTACCTCACGGATTTCCCCTGAGGCGCCGGTACCGGTAGTCAAGGTCGAGCAAATCGAAGACCGTCCAGGTGGCGCTGCCAACGTTGCCCTCAATATTGCCGCTCTCGGCGCCCCGGCCTCCCTGGTGGGTGTGACCGGCGACGACGAAGCCGCCGACAGCCTGGCCAACAGCCTGCGCGGTGCCGGCGTGCGTGCGCTGTTCCAGCGCATCGCCCATCAGCCGACCATCGTCAAGCTGCGGGTCATGAGCCGTCACCAGCAATTGCTGCGTATCGATTTTGAAGAACCCTTCGCCACCGACGCTTTGGCCCTCAGCGGCCAGGTCGACGAATTGCTCGAAGGCGTCAAGGTGCTGGTGCTGTCCGACTACGGCAAAGGCGCGTTGAAGAACCACCAGATGCTGATCCAGGCCGCCAAGGCCAAGGGTATTCCGGTGCTGGCCGATCCCAAGGGCAAGGACTTCTCGATTTATCGGGGCGCCAGCCTGATCACGCCGAACCTCAGCGAGTTCGAAGCCATCGTCGGCGGTTGCGTCGACGAGCACGAACTGGTCACCAAAGGCGCGGCGCTCATGGCCAATCTCGACCTCGGCGCCTTGCTGGTGACCCGTGGCGAGCACGGCATGACCCTGCTGCGTCCCGGCCACCCGGCGATGCACCTGCCGGCGCGGGCCCGTGAAGTGTTCGACGTCACTGGCGCCGGCGACACCGTGATTTCCACCCTGGCTGCCTCCATTGCGGCCGGCGAAGAACTGCCCCACGCCGTGGCCCTGGCCAATCTGGCGGCGGGCATCGTGGTCGGCAAGTTGGGTACGGCGGCCATCAGCGCACCTGAACTGCGCCGTGCCATCCAGCGCTCCGAGGGCTCGGAGCGCGGAGTGCTGACCATCGAGCAACTGCTGCTGGCGATTGACGATGCGCGTGCGCACAACGAAAGCATTGTGTTCACCAACGGCTGCTTCGACATCCTGCACGCCGGCCACGTGACTTACCTGGAGCAGGCCCGCGCCCAAGGCGATCGCCTGATCGTCGCGGTCAACGACGACGCTTCGGTCAGCCGTCTGAAGGGCCCTGGCCGTCCGATCAACAGCGTCGACCGGCGTATGGCCGTACTGGCCGGCTTGGGTGCAGTGGACTGGGTGATCAGCTTCCCTGAAGCGACCCCGGAAAACCTGCTGGCCCAGGTCAAACCGGACGTGCTGGTCAAGGGCGGCGACTATTCCGTCGACCAGGTGGTCGGTGCCGATATCGTCAGCGCCTACGGCGGCACGGTCAAAGTACTCGGCCTGGTTGAGAACAGCTCGACCACGGCGATTGTCGAGAAGATTCGCAACAATGAGTAAGGCTGATCCGATGGTCCTGATCACGGGGGGCGCGGGCTTTATTGGCTCGCATCTCGTCGATGCCTTGCTTGCCAAAGGCTACGCAGTGCGTGTGCTGGACAACCTGTCCACCGGCAAACGCAGCAACCTGCCGCTGGGCGACCCGCGTGTCGAGTTGCTCGAAGGGGATGTCGCCGATGCAGCGCTGGTGGCGCGTGCCGCTGTTGGCGCGACGGCGGTGGTGCACCTGGCGGCAGTGGCGTCCGTGCAGGCCTCGGTAGATGATCCGGTGAGTACGCACCAGAGCAACTTCGTCGGCACCCTGAATGTCTGCGAAGCCATGCGTCAGGCAGGGGTCAAGCGTGTGGTGTTTGCCTCCAGTGCGGCGGTGTATGGCAACAACGGCGAGGGTGCTTCGATTGACGAAGAGACCACCAAGGCACCGTTGACGCCTTACGCGTCCGACAAGCTGGCCGGCGAGCAGTACTTTGATTTCTATCGCCGCCAGCATGGCCTGGAGCCGGTGATATTCCGCTTCTTCAATATCTTCGGTCCGCGCCAGGACCCGTCGTCGCCTTACTCCGGCGTGATCAGTATCTTCAGCGAACGTGCCCAGCAGGGTTTGCCGATTGCCGTGTTTGGCGATGGCGAGCAGACCCGCGACTTCATGTACGTGGAAGACCTGGTGGATGTTTTGGTGCAGGCCATCGAAGCGCCGGACGCGCCGTTGGGTGCGATCAACGTGGGCTGGAACCGCACCACCACCCTCAAGCAAGTGTTGCAGGCGTTGGAAGAAGCGGTGGGCAGTTTGCCGGCTGTGACCTACGGGCCTGCGCGGTCAGGGGATATCCGCCATTCGCGGGCGAATAACCAGCGGTTGTTGGCGAGTTTCAAATTGCCCGAACCGACCCCGCTGAAAGTCGGCCTGCAACGACTGATCAACGGCTAAACGCTACCAATTGTGGGAGGGGGCTTGCCCCTCCCACATTTAGATTGCAGCTCACTCAGCCCTTGGCTTTCTTCTTCGGCACGATCTTGCGCAGCACGCGCCGCGCCAATCCCTTCAGCTTCGATTCTTTCTCCGGCTCCGCCAGGCCTTGCTGGCGCAGCCAATCCTTCCAGCGAATGCGCTCTTCACGCACCAGCCAGCCTTCCTGCTTGGCGAAGCTTTCTGCCAGGTACAAACCCCGCGTACTGGCCGGGTACAGCTGGTCTTTCTTCACGGTGTACAGCTCGGGAAGGGGCTGGCCGTCCTTGAGTGGCATCAGGTACAGGTCAGGACGTTTGCGATCCAAGCGTGCCACCAGTTGGTCGCCCTCCAGGCGCTCGTCTACATGGAACAGGCTCAGGGACTTGGCTTCCTTCGGCACTTCCAGGCGCAGGTCGTAGATCAATTGCAGCGACGCCGTGGGCAAATGCACATAGGCCCGTGGGCGTTCGATCAACTGGGTGGTGGCGCAACGCACCGGTCGCGCGCGCCGGACAGCGGGCTGAGGCGAAACGGCAGCGCTTCGCGGTAATGCAGGGCGGCGGAGTAGGGCGCGGGTAGCCAGGTGTCGTTGAAGCGCCCGCCGAGCCAGCCTTCGGGCGTTTCCAGCAGGCATTCTTCGGCAATTTCCTGGATGGCGGTATGCAGCGGCAGGTTCAGTTCGTGGGCCGGGACATAGCCGGAGATCAGCTTGAGCACCACGTCACCACGGTCCTGGCGACGCTGGCGCACCAGCACCCAGTAATCGCGGTTTTGCCAGTGCAGGGTCAGGCGTACCGAGACGCCGAGGTTGGCCAGTTCGAGTGCGAAACGTTCCGGGTCTGCCACCTCCACCGGCTTGCGCCGTTGCAGGGTCTGGGCGAAGTTGAGCGGCATGCCCACGCTCTGGTAGCTCAGGCCTTCGGGGGTGGCTTCGACGTGCAGCGGCAGTGTTTTAAAGTTGCTGGGGTTTTTTCTTATGAGCGTTCGCGGCATGTCGGCTCCTTTTTGCGACGGGGTCGGCCGCGTGGGCGGCATCAGAGTTGACGAATGACCTTGGCAGCGGTCGCCACGTTATGGGCCAGGTGCAGCGGATTAATGGTCCCGACAATAGCACTGGCGACGCCGGTTTGCGCAAACAACAGCATGAAACTCGCATGTATTGGATCCATTCCAGGCTCAAGGCAAACATGGCCGCTGGCCAGCGCCTTTTTGACCAGGATGCCCTTGCCCTGGGCCGCCGCATATTCAATGACGGCTTTCTCGGCCTGTTCGTTCAGATTGTAGGTGACCATCGCGCAATCACCCTGTTCCAGAGCCTTCAAACCGCCTTCGACGGTTTTGCCGGAGAAGCCGAAGCCGCGAATCTTGCCCTCTTTTTTCAGCTCCGCCAGAGTCTGGTAAACCTCGCAGTCGTTGAGGATGTGCAGGTCGTTGCCATCGGAGTGCACCAGCACCAGGTCGATAAAATCCGTTTCAAGTCGTTTCAAGCTGCGCTCAATGGACAGCCGGGTGTGGGCAGCACTGAAGTCGTGCTGCGAGACGCCATTTTCGAACTCTTCGCCGACCTTGCTGACGATCACCCAATCCTTGCGCTGGCCGCGTAACAGCGGCCCCAAGCGTTCTTCGCTGCGCCCATAGGCCGGTGCGGTGTCGATCAGGTTGATGCCCAACTGACGGGCCTGGCGCAGGAGCATCCGCGCTTCATCGTCATCCGGAATCTGGAAGCCGTTGGGGTATTTCACACCCTGGTCGCGGCCGAGCTTGACGGTGCCCAGGCCCAGCGGCGAGACCAGAATGCCGGTGCTGCCCAAAGGGCGATGCAGGTCGTGCAAGGTGGGTAGGCTCATGGCAGCAGTTGCTCCCAGGCCGGTACGCCGAGGGCGGGTTTAGGCAGCTCCGGCAGTGGCTCGGAGGCGCTCGGGCGGATACCGTCACGTTCGAGACTGTTGATCACCCGATCGGCGAAGTCTGGCGCCAAGGCCAGTTTGGTCGGCCATCCCACCAGCAGGCGACCGTCTTCGGCGACAAAGGCATTGTCGGGGCGGCTCAGGCCTGATTGCAGCGGCTCGGCACGGTCCACGCGCAGAGTGGCCCAGCGGGTCTGGCTCATGTCGATCCAGGGCAGCAATTGTGCGAGTTCTTTCTGGGCGGTGGCGATTTGTTCTTCGGCCGTGCGCGCCACGCCGTCGGCCTCGGCAATATCGCCGCCCATGTACCACACCCAGTTGCCATCGGCAGCCGGGTGGGTGGTCACGGTGATACGCGGCTTGGTGCCGCCGCCCAGGCAGTGGGCGTACAGCGGCTTCAGGCCGGGGCCTTTGGCAATGATCATGTGCAACGGGCGCTTTTGCATGGCCGGGTTGCTCAGGCCCAGCGCTGCCAGGAGTTCAGCGGTGCCGCCACCGGCGCTCAGGACGATGCGCTGGGCGCGGATCTCGCGGCCATCGACCTTCAAACCCACCAGTTTGTTGCCTTCGTAAAGCGGGTCGATCTGTTGCCCTGCAAGCAAGCCGTCACCGGCCAATTGCGCGAGGCGGTCGATCAGGCTTGGCACATCCACCACCAACTCGGCCAGGCGATACACCTTGCCTTTGAAGCGGCGGTCTTGCAGTGCCGGTGGCAGGTCGTCGCCCTTGACCTGATCGACACGACCACGCACGGCCTTGCTGGCGAAAAAGCTGGTGAGGTTGCCGGCGATCGTGCCGGGGGACCACAGGTAATGGGCTTCGGACAGCAAGCGCACGCCGGACAGGTCCAGCTCACCGTGGCCCGCCAAGGCTTCACGCCAGCGGCGCGGCATATCGGCTATCGCTTCGGAGGCGCCGGTAAGGGCGCCGTGCAGGGCGTATTTCGCCCCGCCATGAATGATCCCCTGGGACTTCAGGCTTTGCCCGCCACCCAACGTGGCACTTTCCACCACCACCGTGGAAAACCCCTCGCGGCGCAGACGCGCATTCAGCCAGAGGCCGGCAACCCCGGCGCCGACAATCAGAACGTCGGTGGATATAACGGATGGCATGGGCGACCTCATTTCTGAACAAGGCCGCAAGTATACATTCTCAAACCATGCACACCGTAGGCGCTGTCGCGCTTTAGCGAGGCTGCGAATGTTGCGTGCTTAATGCCCGGCGGTTTTCGAGAACAACTGGATAACCACCACGCCCAGCACAATCAAGCCCATCCCCAGCATCGCCGGGACATCCAGCTTCTGCCCGTAGATAAACAGCGCCGCGATACTGACCATCACGATGCCCATCCCGGCCCACACGGCGTAGGCCACGCCCACCGGCACCGTGCGTACCACCAGCGTCAGCATCCAGAAGGCCACGCCGTAGCCGACGATCACCAGCAGCAACGGGATCGGCGTGCTCCAGCCCTTGATGGCTTTCATCGAGACGGTAGCAATCACTTCCGAGCAAATGGCGATAGCCAGGTAATAGTAGGCAGGGTTCATGGCGTCAATCCTCGGTGTGCAGCGCACTTGATAAGGTCGGCATTCTAGAGCTTTGCCAGATGGGGTAAAGTCATTACCTATCCGATTTGGAGATGGGTTGGCCATGCAGTGGAATTTGGAACAGATGCGCCTGTTTGTCGACGTCGCCGAGCAGCGTTCGTTTTCGGCCGTGGCGCGCGGGCAGCGCAAGGCGCAATCGGCGGTGAGCAATGCAATTGCACTGCTGGAGGCAGACCTGAGCGTGAGCCTGTTTGAGCGTAGCAGTGGCCGCCAGCCGCGCCTGACGGCAGCCGGCAGTGTGTTGCTGGAAGAAGCGCGCGAAGTGCTGCGTCAATGTGAGCGGCTCAACGGCCGGGCGCTGTCGCTGACCCGTGGTGAAGAAGCCTGCCTGCGCCTGGCTCAGGACGAGGCGATGCTGTTCCAGCCGGTGCTCGACAGCCTTGAGGCACTGGCGGTGCAATACCCGTTGCTGGAAGTGCAGCTGTCCAGTGCCGCCCAAGGCGACGTGGCGCGCAAATTGGTGGAGCGCAAGGCAGACCTGGGCCTGCTGTTCTATCACGACCAGATTCCCGAGGCCCTTGAGCGGCGCGTGGTGGGCAGTGTGGAAATGGTCACGGTCTGCGGCGTGAACCACCCGCTGGCCAAGGACGGGTACGTGACGTGCCAGCGCCTGGCCCAGTACCGGCAGTTGCTGATGTCGACGCAGACCAGTGTCTATCCCGGCAGCGAAGCCGCCAGCCCGCTGGTGTGGCGCGCCGACAGTTTCTACGTATTGGCCGAATGGCTGATGAGTGGCCTGGGTTGGGCCTGGCTGCCGCGGCACATCGTGCAATATCCGACTTATCAGCAACAAATGGTTGAGTTGGACAGCGAGTGGACGCCGCCGGCCCTGGTGGTGGAGCTGGTATGGCGCCGCGACGAGCACCTCGGGCCTGCGGCACGTTTCCTCGCCGAACGTTTTGCCGAGTGCCTGCGGGCGATTGATTGAAAAAGTGGATAAACTCCGCCGCCATGAATAGAACTCTCTACAGCTGTCTGTTTTACCTGGCGCTGCCGTTGGTGGCTTTACGTCTGTGGCTGCGCGCCCGCAAGGCGCCAGCCTACGCCAAGCGCGTGGGCGAGCGCTTCTCCTATGGCTTGCCGGTGATGAAACCGGGCGGGATCTGGGTGCATGCCGTGTCCGTGGGCGAAAGCATTGCCGCCGCGCCGATGATCCGCGGGCTGCTGGAACGTTATCCACAGCTGCCGATCACCGTCACCTGCATGACGCCCACCGGTTCCGAGCGGATCCAGGCGTTGTTCGCCAACGAGCCGCGCATCCAGCACTGCTATTTGCCCTATGACTTGCCGTGCGCGGCCAAGCGTTTTCTCGATCGCGTGCAGCCCAGGCTCGCGGTGATCATGGAAACCGAGCTGTGGCCCAACCATATCCACGCCTGCGCCCAGCGCGGTATTCCGGTGGCCCTGGCCAATGCGCGGCTGTCGGCCCGTTCGGCCAAGGGTTATGGGCGCTTCGCCAAGCTGACGGCGCCGATGCTGGCTGAAATGAGTTTGTTTGCTGTGCAGACGCACACCGAAGCCCAACGCTTCTTGAGCCTGGGCGCGCGGCCGGAAAGCGTAGAGGTGACCGGTTCGATCAAGTTCGACCTGACCATCGACCCGCAATTGCTGGAGCGAGCGGCCGCGTTGCGCGAGCAATGGGGCGCCAGCGAGCGTCCGGTGTGGATCGCCGCCAGTACTCACGAAGGTGAAGATGAGGTGGTGTTGGCGGCTCACCGGCAGTTGCTCAGCCACTATCCCAACGCATTACTGATTCTGGTGCCGCGTCATCAAGAGCGTTTTGGCCCGATGTTCGAGCTGTGCAAGCAGCAAGGGTTTGCCACGGTGCGCCGTTCCACCGGCGAGCCCGTCAGTGCACACACCTCAGTGTTGCTCGGCGATACCATGGGCGAGTTGCTGTTTCTCTACGCCCTGGCCGACAGCGCCTTCGTCGGCGGCAGCCTGGTGGCGACCGGCGGGCACAATCCGCTGGAGCCGGCGGCGCTGGCGAAGCCGGTGATCATGGGGCCGCATGTATTCAACTTCCTCGAAATCACCGCGATGATGCGCGAAGCGGGTGCGTTGCGTGAGGTGGATGACGCGCAAGGGTTGGCCGAAGCCGTGCGGCAGCTGTTCGAACTGCCGCAGGATGCGCACCGGATGGCGCAGGCGGGGCTCAAGGTGATGCAGGCCAACCAGGGCGCGCTGAAGCGCTTGCTGGATGGGTTGGCCAGACTGATCACCCGCTGACTCAACCATGAGCCAAATGTGGTGTTTTCAATAACCCGGTCGGGCCTTGAGTTGCTCGGCGGCTGCCTTGGCCAGGTCCGGCGGCAGGAAGTCTTTATCCGGGTTGTAGTCCGCCTTCAGGTAACGCGCCAGGTCCTGCAAATCCCCTGGGTTCAAGGTGCCCGCTGCCTGCTTCAGGCGCAGGTTGTCGAGGATGTAGTCGTAGCGGCTGTTGTTGTAGTTGCGCACCGACGAGTAGAGCTGGCGCTGTGAGTCGAGCACGTCGACGATATTGCGCGTACCCACCTGGTAACCGATTTCCGTGGCTTCCACTGCGCTCTGGTTGGAGATGATCGACTGGCGGCGCGCCTGCACCTGTTCCACATCGGTGTTCACGGCGCGGTGCAGGTTGCGCGTATTTTCCACCACCTGGCGGCGCAGGCCTTCGCGCTGCTGCTCGGTCTGGCCCAGGCGCGAGTACGACTCACGCACCTGCGAGCTGGTCAGGCCGCCGCTGTACAGCGGGATGCTCAGGCGCAGGCCGATGGTGCGTTGCTCGACATCACCGCGATACGGCGTGCCGAAGGCATTTGGGTTGCTGAAGCCGAGGGCGTCGTTATCGCCTTTTTCGTACTGCGCCACCGCATCCAGGGTCGGCGCGTGGCCGGCCTTGCGCTGCTTGAGGGTTTCTTCGGCGGCGGTGACGGCGTAGTTGCTGGCCAGCAGGTTGAGGTTCTGGCGGCCAGCGGTTTCGACCCACGCCTTGGCGTCGTTCGGCAGCGGCGGCAACACCGGCAACGTGTGCACGATGCCCTGGATCGAGTTGTACTGGCGGTTGGTCAGGGTGATCAGCGCTTCAAAGGCGTCATCCACCTGGCGCTGGGCCAGGATGCGGTTGGCGCGAGCGGTGTCGTAGCTGGCTTGGGATTGCAGCACGTCGGTCTTGTCCGACAGGCCCACGTCGAAGCGCTCGTTGGACTGGTCCAGTTGGCGCTTGAAGGCATTCTCTTCGGCCTTGGTGGAGGCCAGGTTGTCCTGGGCGCGCAGCACGGCGAAGTAGTTTTCGGCGCTTTGCAGGATCAGGTTCTGTTCGGTGGCCGACAGTTGCAATGCGGCCTGCTCGTTGACGGCCTCGGCGGCTTGCAGCTGGAACCAGCGGTCGGCGCGGAACAGCGGCTGGCTCAGGGTTGCGCGCCAGGAATGGGCATCGCGGTTGGCGGTGGCTGCCGGCGTGTCGATCTGGGTGCGCACGTTGTTGATATCGGCACCGGCCGACAGGTTCGGCAGCAACCCGGCGCGGGCCTGGGGCACCACTTCTTTTTGCGCACCGTATTGGGCGCGGGCGGCAGCCAGGTCGGCGTTGTTATCCACCGCTTCCTGATAGACGCTGACCAGATCGGTTCTGGCAGACAAGGGCGCTTCAGCTGCCCAGACCATTCCGTTGGTCGCACAAGACACGGCAACAGCCAGTGAAAGTTTGCGCAGCATGAGGCGATCCCTAGTGTGAATATTACGATGATAATTTAGCGCTCAAGGCTACGGCTGGCCAATCCTGGCGTCAAGCCTTGAGGCAGCACCCGAGTGTAGTGGTGCGACCCCGGCACAACAATCCTGTAATTGCGCCATTCATCACGCTGAATGCTCCACTGTTGGCAATTTGCCCACGGCATGGTCTAGACTGGCCGCGTTCTTGTCGGGGTGCCTTGTTGGAAGGCTGAGATCGGTAAATACCGGATCCCGTTGAACCTGATCAGGTTAGCGCCTGCGTAGGGAACAAGATTTCTCGTCACCCGGCGAGTCCTCTTGTGCTTCGTCCGGGATGCTGTTCGACAATCGAACAGTCCTCGTGCGCCAAGCACAGCACTGGTTTCAGTGCGTCCATCCGTCACAGGTTCGCTCCGACAAAAATCCACCGCCTGGATAGTTGGAGAGCCCGTGATGACGACAAAACTAAAAAATACTGTGCACTTGAGTGAATCGGCCAAGGTCGACTCCGGCTCTGTGCAGCCGTTTACCCGCTCGCAAAAATCTACGTGCAGGGCACGCGCCCGGACATTCGTGTGCCGATGCGTGAGATCAGCCTGGACGTGACGCCCACCGATTTCGGCGGTGAAATCAACGCCCCCGTGGTGGTCTATGACACCTCCGGGCCGTACACCGACCCCAATGTGATCATCGACGTGCGCAAAGGCCTGGGCGATGTGCGCTCGCCGTGGATCGAAGTGCGCGGCGACACCGAGCGCCTGTCCGGCCTGAGCTCGCACTTCGGCCAGCAACGGCTCAGCGACGCCGAACTGACCGCATTGCGCTTTGCCCACGTGAAGAACCCGCGCCGCGCCAAGGCCGGTGCGAACGTCACCCAGATGCACTACGCACGCAAAGGCATCATCACCGCCGAGATGGAATACGTCGCCATCCGCGAAAACATGAAGCTTGAAGAGGCCCGCGCCAGTGGCCTGCTGGACCAGCAACACGCGGGCCACAGCTTCGGCGCCAGCGTGCCGAAAATCATCACCCCCGAGTTTGTGCGCGAAGAAATCGCCCGTGGCCGCGCAATCATCCCGGCCAACATCAACCACACCGAGCTGGAGCCGATGATCATCGGTCGCAACTTCCTGGTGAAGATCAACGGCAACATCGGCAACAGCGCCCTGGGTTCGTCCATCGAAGAAGAAGTGGCGAAACTCACCTGGGGCATTCGCTGGGGTTCGGACACGGTGATGGACCTGTCCACCGGCAAGCACATCCACGAAACCCGCGAGTGGATCATCCGCAATTCGCCCGTGCCCATCGGCACCGTGCCGATCTACCAGGCCCTGGAAAAAGTCGGTGGCGCCGCCGAAGACCTGACCTGGGAGCTGTTCCGCGACACGCTGATCGAGCAGGCCGAGCAGGGCGTCGACTACTTCACCATCCACGCCGGCGTTTTGCTGCGCTACGTGCCGCTGACTGCCAAGCGCGTCACCGGCATCGTGTCCCGTGGCGGTTCGATCATGGCCAAGTGGTGCCTGGCGCACCACAAGGAGAACTTCACCTACACGCATTTCGACGAAATCTGCGAAATCATGAAGGCCTATGACGTCAGCTTCTCCCTCGGCGACGGTCTGCGCCCCGGCTCGATTGCCGACGCCAATGACGCCGCGCAGTTCGGCGAACTGGAAACCCTCGGCGAGCTGACCAAGACCGCCTGGAAGCACGACGTGCAAACCATGATCGAAGGCCCCGGCCACGTGCCGATGCAGTTGATCAAGGAGAACATGGACAAGCAGCTCGAATGCTGCGACGAGGCGCCGTTCTACACCCTCGGCCCGCTGACCACCGACATCGCGCCGGGTTACGACCACATCACCTCTGGCATCGGTGCGGCGATGATCGGCTGGTTCGGCTGCGCCATGCTGTGCTACGTCACGCCCAAGGAACACCTGGGCCTGCCGAACAAGGATGACGTGAAGACCGGGATCATCACCTACAAGATCGCTGCCCACGCGGCTGACCTTGCCAAAGGCCACCCCGGCGCGCAGATCCGCGACAACGCCCTGAGCAAGGCGCGCTTCGAGTTCCGCTGGGAAGACCAGTTCAACCTCGGCCTGGACCCGGACACCGCACGTTCTTATCACGACGAAACCCTGCCGAAGGACTCGGCCAAGGTCGCGCATTTCTGCTCGATGTGCGGGCCGAAGTTCTGCTCGATGAAAATCACCCAGGAAGTGCGTGAATACGCGGCCAACCAGCGCATTGAAGCGGTGGATGTGGATGTGGCCAAGGGGTTGGCGGAGCAGGCGGAGCGGTTCAAGCAGGAAGGGAGTCAGCTGTACAAGAAGGTCTGATCAGATTTTAGGTGCCTGTAAGGGCCTCATCGGGGCGGTGCGACGACTCGACAAGCCCCTCCCACA
>NZ_JADDUM010000077.1 GCF_015163715.1 Pseudomonas cyclaminis | reverse complement strand
GTCGCACCGCCCCTCCCACACTTTGATCTGTGAACACAATCAAATGTGGGAGGGGGCTTGCCCCCGATGAGGCCATCAAGAACACCCATAACAACAAGGAGGACCCCGTGAGCGTAATCAGTAAATCGATTCTCCTCGTCGACGACGACCAGGAAATCCGCGAATTGCTGCAAACCTACCTCAGTCGCGCCGGTTTCCAGGTGCGTGGCGTGCCGGATGGCGCGGGGTTCCGCCAGGCGATGAACGAGGCGCCGTGCGACCTGGTCATCCTCGATGTGATGTTGCCGGACGAAGACGGTTTCAGCCTCTGCCGCTGGATTCGCCAGCATCCGCGCCAGGCGCAGGTGCCGATCATCATGCTCACCGCCAGTTCCGACGAAGCCGACCGTGTGATCGGCCTGGAGCTGGGCGCCGATGACTACATCGGCAAGCCGTTCAGCCCCCGTGAGTTGCAGGCGCGGATCAAGGCCCTGTTGCGCCGCTGCCAGTTCGGCCAGGAGCGCAGCGGGAATGGCGATGTGCTGGTGTTCGATGAATGGCGCCTGGACATGATCAGCCACCGCCTGTTCCATGTGGACGGTGAAGAGGTGATCCTCTCCGGGGCCGACTTCGCGCTGCTCAAATTGTTTCTCGACCACCCGCAACAGATTCTCGACCGCGACACCATCGGCAACGCCACCCGTGGCCGCGACCTGATGCCGCTGGACCGCATCGTGGACATGGCGGTGAGCCGGCTGCGCCAACGCCTGCGCGACACCGAAAAACCCCCGCGGCTGATCCGCACCGTACGTGGCAGCGGTTATCAACTGGCAGCCAGCGTGGTTGCCGGCAATGTCCAATGAGTCGGTGACCGAACGCCGTCGCCGCTTTCCGGTACCGCGCTCGCTGCTGGGGCGCATGCTGCTGTTGACCTTGCTCGCGGTGTTGTTCGCCCAAGCGTTGTCCAGCGTGATCTGGGTCTCGCAGTTGCGCGCCACCCAGCTTGAGGGCCTGGTCACCAGCGCCCGCAGCCTGGCGCATTCGATGACCGCCAGTGTGAGTTACTTCCGTTCGTTGCCCGTGGCCTATCGCCCGCTGGTCCTCGACCAATTGCGCAGCATGGGCGGCACCCGGTTTGTGGTGACCCTCAATGACCGCCCGCTGGACATGCAGGTCTTGCCCGAAACCCCGCGCAAACAGGCGGTGCTGGTGGCGGTGGATGAAGTGCTGCGCCAGACCTTGGGCGCCGACGTGCATATCTCGGTGGAGTTCGTCAGCGCCGAAGACCTGCGCATCTTCAACGCCGGTCTCAAGCTCGATGAGTTGCCGCGCTCCTGGGCCCATTACGCATTGACCCTGGAACCGGTAAACCCGCCGGTGCTGGTGACCCAGATCCAGCTCGCCCCAGGCGAATGGCTGTACATCGCTTCGTTGCTGCCTGAGCCTTACACCAGTCTTGAAGAACAGGGCCTGCCATCCCAGCAGGTGTGGTTTATCGTGCTGACCAGCGGGTTCCTGCTGTTGTTCATTGGCCTGCTGGTGCACTGGCAGAGCCGACCGCTCAAGCGCCTGGCGCGGGCGGCGCGGGATATGTCCCTGGGCGCCGATGTAGAACCGGTGGCCGAAGGTGGCGGTAGTGAAGTGGTGGAAGTGGGCCGTGCATTCAATGCCATGCGCGAGCGCATCAGCCGCTACCTGACCGAGCGCAGCCAGCTGTTCAGCGCGATTTCCCACGACCTGCGCACGCCGATCACCCGTCTGCGCCTGCGCGTGGAACTGCTCGAAGATGAAAACCTGCAAACCAAGTTCGGCCGTGATCTGGATGAGTTGGAACTGCTGGTGAAGGGCGCGCTGCAATGCGTGAAAGACACGGACATCCACGAGAACATCCAGCCGGTCGATCTCAACCATGTGCTCGAATGCCTGGTGGAGCCTTATGTCGCGCCCAACGGCAACGGCCGCGTGACCCTGGATGGCGCTGCATTGGCGGCCTATCCGGGCAAGCCGCTGGCGCTCAAGCGTTGCATTGGCAACCTGATCGACAACGCGTTGAAGTACGGGCAGAACGCGCATTTGCATATCGAGGATGATGGCGCGGAATTTGTCCTGCACGTCGACGATGAAGGTCCTGGCGTGCCGGAGCAGCGCTTGGAGCAGGTGTTCGAGCCGCACTTCCGCCTGGCCGGGCAGCAGCAGGGCTACGGGTTGGGCTTGGGCATTGCGCGTAATATCGCCCACAGCCACGGTGGTGAAGTGAGTTTGCAGAATCTGCGCGAGGGTGGGTTGCGGGTGACCCTGCAACTACCGCGCACCCTGGACTGACAAACACTGAAGATCAAATGCTTTGGCGCAGTCTGGCCAGGTCTCTCAGCGGCGGCGCACCAAATAGTCGGCTGTACTCCCGGCTGAATTGCGACGGGCTTTCATACCCCACCCGATAACCGGCTGCCGAGGCTTCAAGCCCTTCGGCAATCATCAACCGCCGCGCTTCCTGCAGGCGCAGTTGTTTCTGGTATTGCAGCGGGCTCATGGCAGTGATCGCCTTGAAGCGGTGATGCAGGGTCGAGACGCTGAGGTTCACTTCCCTGGCCAGGTCATCGATGCGCAGCGGTTGCTCATAGTTGCCATTGAGCCACTTGATCGCCTGGCTCACCCGATGGCTCTGACTATTGGCCACGGCAATTTCATACAGGCGATACCCCTGTGGCCCGCGCAACAGGCGGTAAAGAATTTCCCGGTTGATCAACGGCGCCAGCATGGCGATGTCTTTGGGCGTGTCCAGCAAGCGCGCCAGGCGCAGCACGGCGTCGAGCAATTGGTTGTCGATGCGGTCCACGTACATGCCGCGTGATGTCGGGCGCGTGGGGACGCCCATGGGGCCGGCCTCTGCAATCAGGGCCGTGAGCTGCGCCGGGTCGATGTTGATGCGCACCGACAGGTTCGGATCTTCCGGCGTCGCATCGATGATCCGCCCGGCCACGGGCATCGCCACCGAGAACACCAGGTAATTGAGCGGGTCGTAGGCAAAGATTTCATCGGCCAGGCGCACTTCCTTGCTGCCATTTGCGAGGATGCACAGCGCGGGCTCCACCAGCACCGGCATAAAGTCGCGCGGTGTGTTGTGACGGTTCAGGTACAGCGACGTGATTGCAGTGCCATAGGATCCATCTTCCCAGGTATGCCGGTGCACGATACTGGCCAGTTCGGCGCGCTGTTTTTCCATCTCGGCATCGAGGGGAATGGGCTGATGTTCGGGCGACGACATGAAGCGTCCTCTGCAGGCGGTTTTGATGGGGTCAGCTTAGCGGCGGCTTTTCAAACAGTGTTAGGTCGATTCTGCATAATCCTTGCCTGATCCTGCGCCATGTGGGCAATCAGGCAAGCACGAGGCCTGTCATCTCCCTGAAACACGGCGTTTGCGCATGCGTAAAACCGCTGGGCCGAACACCCGGTTTACGCTTCTCGCAGGATTGTGCAATAAGCCGGCAGGAATCGACTAACCGCGTTCCGCCCTGCGCCGCTATTGTTGATCCTGTGGCAACACACCCTCACAGTGCTTGCCGAGCATCACTTCTCAACGGGAGAGTCGAACATGTCCACCCCCATTCCCGCGAGCCATATGGCCTTTATCCGTGCCCGCACCGGGTGCAGCACCGAACTCGGTGCACGTTTGAGCAGTTTGATCGAACCAGGGCGTCAGGCTCAGGGTTGTCTGCAATTCTCGTTGCAGCATTCCCAGGTCGACCCCGATGTGTGGTTGGTCTCGGGTTTCTGGAGCAGCGAGCAGGCGATGAGCGCCTACTTCAACTCGCCGGCGCTGATGATCTTCACCGAGTTGTTGAACGACATGGTGGTGCGCAGCATGGATTTTCAGACCTTCACCGACGCATCCGCCGCCCACGCCTATGGCGAGTACCTGCAACTCGCCGGTTGAACCGGTTTAGAATGGCCGCCTTTCCATTGGCCAGGACCTGCAACATGGCACGTAAACAATTTGCCCACCACGAAGTCGTTTCCGCCGTAGTACCGGGTGAAGGAGGCTACAGCGCCGCCGTCGCCGTCAAGGCACTGGACGGTATGGGCGCACCGCAGTTTCACAAGATCCTGGATGGACAGACGTTCAAGACGGCTTCGGATGCCGATGATGCGGCGACGCTGCAGCTTGCAGGCTTGGTCGACGTGGATGCAGAGGGTCAACTGATTTGGGCGCCTGCCGCTGACTAAATGTGGGAGGCCCCACTACCTCTTCGACGTAGCGCTGTTGCGCAGCAAACTGCGCGCGCCTACGAAATCTGCGGCTCAATAAGTCGGCTTCACGCGGTTTGAGTGTGGGAGGGG
>NZ_JADDUM010000076.1 GCF_015163715.1 Pseudomonas cyclaminis | reverse complement strand
GCGCTGTTCGGCCTGACCCGTGGCGTCCGCGTGGACCACATTATTCGTGCAGCCCTGGAGTCGATTGCCTACCAGACCCGCGATGTTCTCGACGCCATGCAGCAGGACTCCGGCGAACGCCTCAAGGCCCTGCGTGTGGACGGCGGCGCGGTCGCCAACAACTTCCTGATGCAGTTCCAGGCCGACATCCTCGGCACCCAGGTCGAGCGCCCGCAAATGCGCGAGACCACGGCATTGGGCGCCGCCTACCTGGCAGGCTTGGCCTGTGGTTTCTGGGGCAGCCTGGACGAGCTGCGTGGCAAGGCGGTGATCGAGCGCGAATTCGAACCACAACTGGATGAGGCAGCCAAAGAGAAGCTCTACGCCGGCTGGCAAAAAGCGGTCAGCCGCACCCGCGACTGGGAACCGCACGAAGGCGCCGAATAAGCCAAGCGCCGGTTGTAACTGGTCGGGAGCAGATTCCTGCGTCATCATGGGCCACTTTTGTATGGCAGCCCAAAGGACGCCCCATGAATCTGCCTCCCCGCCAACAACAAATCCTCGAACTGGTCCGCGAACGCGGCTACGTCAGTATCGAGGAAATGGCGCAGTTGTTCGTTGTCACCCCGCAAACCATCCGCCGCGATATCAACCAACTGGCGGACGCCAATCTGCTGCGCCGCTACCACGGCGGCGCAGCCTATGACTCAAGCGTTGAAAACACCGCGTACGCCATGCGTGCCGACCAGATGCGCGACGAGAAACAGCGCATCGGCGAAGCCATCGCCGCGCAAATCCCCGATCACGCCTCGCTGTTCATCAATATCGGCACCACCACCGAATCCATCGCCCGCGCGCTGCTCAATCACAACCACCTGAAAATCATCACCAACAACCTCAACGTCGCCACCATGCTCAGCGCCAAGGATGACTTCGACGTGCTGTTGACCGGCGGTAACGTGCGGCGTGACGGCGGTGTGGTGGGCCAGGCCAGCGTGGACTTCATCAACCAGTTCAAGGTCGACTTTGCCTTGGTCGGTATCAGCGGCATTGATGAAGACGGCAGCCTGCTCGATTTTGATTACCAGGAAGTGCGGGTTTCCCAGGCGATCATTGCCAATGCACGCAAAGTGATTTTGGCGGCGGACTCCAGCAAATTCGGGCGCAATGCCATGATTCGTTTGGGGCCGATCAGCCTGGTGGATTGTCTGGTGACCGACCAGCAGCCGGTGCCGGCGTTGGTGCAGTTGCTCAATGAGCACAAGGTTCGGCTGGAAGTCGTGTAGCGCCTGCAACACCGCCATCGGGGGCAACTCCCACCTTTGAGTGTGCACACCGATCAAAATGTGGGAGGGGGCTTGCCCCCGATGGCGATCTATCTGACACCCACCTCCAAGACCCATGTTCACAATTCTTCCTTTTCCCGCCCTTTGATGAGTTTTTTCAATCAAAGTCGGGTGGCTGTGCCCGCGTTTATCAGCTACCATTTTCGCAAATGAACATTCATGTTCGAATTCAAAGACAAAAAAAGTCGCGAGGCCAGCCGATGAACCCTTCCACCTTGCCTGCCCCACCGCTTGCCGAAATCTATGACGTTGCCGTGATCGGCGGCGGGATCAACGGCGTCGGTATTGCAGCAGACGCAGCCGGTCGCGGTTTGTCGGTGTTCCTTTGCGAAAAGGACGACCTGGCCAGCCACACCTCCTCCGCCAGCAGCAAGCTGATCCATGGTGGCCTGCGCTACCTGGAGCACTACGAATTCCGCTTGGTGCGTGAAGCCCTGGCCGAACGTGAAGTGCTGTTGGCCAAGGCCCCGCACATCGTCAAGCAGATGCGCTTTGTATTGCCGCACCGCCCGCACCTGCGCCCGGCGTGGATGATCCGCGCAGGCCTGTTCCTGTACGACCACCTGGGCAAGCGTGAAAAGCTCGCCGGCTCCAAAAGCCTCAAGTTCGGCGCCGACAGCCCGTTGAAAAGTGAAATCACCAAGGGTTTCGAGTACTCCGACTGCTGGGTCGATGACGCCCGCCTGGTCGTACTCAACGCCATGGCCGCCCGTGAAAAAGGCGCGCACATCCACACCCAGACCCGTTGCATCAGCGCACACCGCAGCAACGGTATGTGGGACATGAACATGGAACGCGCCGATGGCAGCCTGTTCTCGATCCGCGCCCGCGCACTGGTGAACGCCGCAGGCCCGTGGGTTGCCAAGTTTATCAAGGACGACCTGAAGCTGGATTCGCCCTACGGCATCCGCCTGATCCAGGGCAGCCACCTGATCGTGCCGAAACTGTACGAAGGCGCCCATGCGCACATCCTGCAGAACGAAGACCAGCGCATCGTCTTCACCATTCCGTACCTGAACCACCTGACTATCATCGGCACCACCGACCGCGAATACACCGGCGACCCGGCAAAAGTGGCGATCACCGAGGGTGAAACCGACTACATGCTCAAGGTGGTCAACGCACACTTCAAGAAACAACTGAGCCGCGATGACATCGTCCACACCTACTCAGGCGTGCGCCCGCTGTGCAACGACGAGTCGGACAACCCGTCGGCCATCACCCGCGATTACACCCTGTCGTTGTCCGGTGGTACGGGCGAGGCGCCGATCCTGTCGGTGTTCGGCGGCAAGCTGACCACTTATCGCAAGCTCGCCGAATCGGCGATGGCGCAATTGGCCCCTTACTTCACCCAGATGCGCCCGAGCTGGACCGCCAAGGCCAGCCTGCCGGGTGGCGAAGACATGACCACGCCAGAAGCCCTGGCAGAAGCGATTCTCAGCAAATTCGACTGGGTACCAGGCGAAATCGCACGCCGCTGGTCCACCACCTACGGCAGCCGCACCTGGCGCCTGCTCGAAGGCGTGCAATCGCTGGCCGACCTCGGCGACCACCTGGGTGGCGGCCTGTATACCCGCGAAGTCGACTACCTGTGTGCTGAAGAATGGGTCACCCAACCGCAGGACGTGCTGTGGCGCCGCACCAAGCTGGGCCTGTTCACGACCCCGCAAGAACAGGACAACCTGCAACGCTATCTGTCCCAGGTTGAGCAGAACCGCAGCAAGACCCAGGCGGCCTGACAGAGTCATCGTACAAAAGCCCCTGCGCCGTGAGGCCCAGGGGCTTTTTTATACAGGCCAGATCATTCGGTTTTCCGAACACGACACCCCGGCCTGGTCGGTTCTCCGGATTAAACAGTTACATGTTTACCGTCACACAAAGTTAATAACCATATAAATCAGACAGTTGAGCTTTTACGCCTGGCCTGGCACGACTCATGCTCTACACTCTTGGACGATGCCTGGGACGCCTCAGGAGCCGTCACGGGCATTCGCTGTACAAGAGAGCCGTCTAACTGGCTTCATAAAAAAAACAAATGTCGAGGAAGTATTGATGCGCATCGTTCCCCATATCCTGGGCGCAGCTATCGCTGCTGCTCTGATCAGCACTCCAGTTTTTGCCGCCGAACTCACCGGCACACTGAAGAAAATCAACGACTCCGGCACCATCACCCTCGCTCACCGCGACAGCTCCATTCCGTTTTCCTACATCGCGGATGGTTCGGGCAAACCCGTTGGTTACTCCCACGACATCCAAGTGGCTGTTGTTGAGCAACTGAAAAAAGACCTGAACAAGCCCGACCTGAAGACCAAGTACAACCTGGTCACCTCGCAAACCCGTATTCCGCTGATCCAGAACGGCACTGCGGACCTTGAGTGCGGCTCCACCACCAACAACGCCGAGCGCGCCCAGCAAGTCGACTTCACCGTCAACATCTTCGAAATCGGCACCCGCCTGCTGGTCAAGAAAGACAAGGAAGGCAAGCCGTCCTACGCCGACTTCGCTGACCTCAAGGGCAAGAACGTCGTGACCACCGCCGGCACCACGTCCGAGCGCATCATCAAAGCGATGAACGCCGACAAGCAGATGGGCATGAACGTCATCTCCGCCAAAGACCACGGCGAATCCTTCCAGATGCTCGAAAGCGGCCGCGCCGTTGCGTTCATGATGGACGACGCCCTGCTGGCCGGCGAAGAAGCCAAGGCCAAGAAGCCGGACGATTGGGTCATCACCGGTACTCCGCAGTCTTTCGAAGCCTACGCGTGCATGGTTCGCAAAGGCGACCCGGACTTCAAGAAAGCCGTGGATGGCGCCATCACCGCGCTGTACAAGTCCGGTGAAATCAACAAGATCTACAGCAAGTGGTTCGAGAGCCCGATTCCACCAAAAGGCCTGAACCTGAACTTCCCGATGAGTGACAAGGTTAAAGAGCTGATCGCCAACCCAAGCGACAAGCCAGCGCCTGACGTAAAAATCTGACACTGATCTAACCTTATCTCCTGAGGGAGCAACCCTCCCTCAGGCGTCTGTAATTACCTGCTGGCTTTAACTTGGAACACTCGACCTGGCGGTTTTCGAGCCGATCGCGTGTGCCTGGCGTTCATCGTCAGGTGGGAATGGATTTTCCCCAAGCGGGTGCTTGTACATCGATCGATTTCGAGGGGAGACCCTAATGAATTACAACTGGGACTGGGGCGTGTTCTTCAAGTCCACCGGCGTGGGCAGCGAGACTTATCTCGACTGGTACATCGCCGGCCTGGGCTGGACCATTGCCATCGCTGTCGTGGCGTGGATTATCGCCTTGCTGCTGGGCTCCATTCTGGGGGTCATGCGCACTGTGCCAAACCGCCTCGTATCGGGCATCGCGACCTGCTACGTGGAACTGTTTCGTAACGTGCCGCTGCTGGTTCAGCTGTTCATCTGGTATTTCCTGATACCCGACCTGCTGCCGCAAAACCTGCAGGACTGGTACAAACAAGACCTGAACCCGACCACCTCGGCCTACCTGAGCGTCGTCGTGTGCCTGGGCCTGTTCACTGCCGCCCGTGTGTGTGAGCAGGTGCGCACCGGCATCCAGGCGCTGCCACGTGGCCAAGAGGCCGCTGCGCGCGCCATGGGCTTCAAGCTGCCGCAGATCTACTGGAACGTGCTGCTGCCCCAGGCCTACCGCATCATCATTCCGCCGCTTACCTCGGAATTCCTCAACGTGTTCAAGAACTCCTCCGTGGCGTCCTTGATCGGCTTGATGGAACTGCTGGCGCAAACCAAACAGACCGCCGAGTTCTCGGCCAACCTGTTTGAAGCCTTCACCCTGGCCACGCTGATCTACTTCACCCTGAACATGAGCCTGATGCTGCTGATGCGCGTGGTCGAGAAGAAAGTCGCCGTGCCCGGCCTTATCTCCGTGGGGGGTAAATAATGGAACTTGATTTCAGCGGCATCATCCCCGCCATCCCGGGCCTGTGGAACGGCATGGTCATGACCCTGCAACTGATGGTCATGGGCGTGATCGGCGGCATCGCACTGGGGACGATCCTGGCGCTGATGCGCCTGTCGTCCAGCAAACTGCTGTCGCGCCTGGCCGGCGCCTACGTGAACTACTTCCGCTCGATCCCGCTGCTGCTGGTGATCACCTGGTTCTACCTGGCGGTGCCGTTCGTGTTGCGCTGGATCACCGGCGAAGACACGCCGATCGGTGCGTTCACCTCCTGCGTCGTGGCCTTCATGATGTTCGAAGCCGCGTACTTCTGTGAGATCGTGCGGGCCGGCGTGCAGTCGATTCCCAAGGGCCAGATGGGCGCAGCGCAAGCGATGGGCATGACCTATGGCCAGACCATGCGCCTGATCATCCTGCCCCAGGCGTTCCGCAAGATGACCCCGTTGCTGCTGCAACAGAGCATCATCCTGTTCCAGGACACCTCGCTGGTCTACACCGTGGGCCTGGTGGACTTCCTCAACTCCGCCCGCTCCAACGGCGACATCATCGGCCGCTCCAATGAGTTCCTGATCTTTGCCGGTGTCGTCTACTTCATCATCAGCTTTTCCGCCTCGCTGCTGGTCAAGCGTCTGCAAAAAAGGTTTGCCGTATGATCTCTATCAAGAACATCAACAAGTGGTATGGCGACTTCCAGGTGCTGACCGATTGCAGCACTGATGTCAAAAAAGGCGAAGTGATCGTGGTGTGCGGGCCTTCGGGTTCGGGCAAGTCCACCCTGATCAAGTGCGTCAACGCGCTGGAACCCTTCCAGAAGGGTGACATCGTGGTCGACGGCACCTCCATCGCCGACCCGAAGACCAACCTGCCGAAACTGCGTTCACGCGTGGGCATGGTGTTCCAGCACTTCGAACTGTTCCCGCACCTGACCATCACCGAAAACCTGACCATCGCGCAGATCAAGGTGCTGGGCCGCAGCAAGGAAGAAGCCACCAAGAAAGGCCTGCAACTGCTGGAGCGCGTCGGCCTGTCGGCACACGCCCACAAGCACCCCGGCCAGCTTTCCGGCGGCCAACAGCAACGTGTGGCGATTGCCCGCGCCCTGGCCATGGACCCGATCGTCATGCTGTTCGACGAACCGACCTCGGCCCTGGACCCGGAAATGGTCAACGAAGTGCTCGACGTAATGGTGCAACTGGCCCAGGAAGGCATGACCATGATGTGCGTGACCCACGAAATGGGCTTTGCCCGCAAAGTGGCCGACCGCGTGATCTTCATGGACGCCGGCAAGATCATCGAAGACTGCCCGAAAGAAGAATTCTTCGGCGACATCAGCGCCCGCTCCGAGCGTGCGCAGCACTTCCTTGAGAAAATCCTGCAGCACTAAGCCCTACACAGCTGCCACTGTAGGAACATGGCCAATGTGGGAGGGGGCCTGCCCCCTCCCACACTGGACCTGCATAGGCTGGCAGCTCTGGTTGACCCAAGGCATCTGTGATGAAATGCGACCCCAACCAATTTCGCGCCGCACCGCCATCACTTGCCGTGAAGCCTCGTCTGATTCGCCAACTGTTCCTGCCACCGTTGATCGTCGCCCTGATGATCGGCTTGGGTTATATCGGCTTCTGGATCAGCGAGTACTACGGCATCCGCACCCTCAGCGACACCGGCGAACGCCAGTTGGAGCTGCATGCCCGCACCGTCGAAAGTGAACTCAGCAAATACACCTACCTGCCCAGCCTGCTGGAACTGGAGAACAGCGTCTCGCAGTTGCTCGCCGACCCGAGCCAGGAAACCCGTAAAAGCGTCAACGATTACCTCGAAGGCCTGAACCGACGCAGTCGCAGTCGGGCCATTTACGTGATGGACACCACCGGCCGGGTACTGGCCACCAGTAACTGGCGCGATGCCGACAGTTATCAGGGCGAAGACCTGTCCTTCCGCGCCTATTTCCAGAACGCTGTGCGCGGCCAGCCTGGACGCTTCTACGGCATCGGCAGCACCAACGGCGAGCCCGGCTATTACCTGGCCCACGGCCTGGAAGAGCACGGCAAGATCATCGGCGTCGCAGTGGTCAAGGTGCGCCTCGAAGCCCTGGAAGAACGCTGGCAACGTGCGCGCCTGGAAGCCTTTGTCAGCGACGAGAACGGCATCATCATCCTCTCCAGCGACCCGGCCCGCCGCCTCAAGGCCGTGCGCCCGTTGAGCGATGAGACCAAGGATCGCCTGGCCCACAGCCTGCAATATTACTGGGCCACACTGAACGAGCTGGAACCGCTGGCCCGCGAGCGCCTGAACGAAGGCACCGAAAAGCTGACCTTCCCGGCCAACAGCGAAGTGGTCAACGACGAACACGAAGTCAGCTACCTGGCGCAAACCCGCCCGCTCAACGATACGCCGTGGAATTTCACCCTGCTCACCCCGCTCAATGACCTGCGCCGCGCCGCAATCAACCAGGGCATCCTGGTGGCTGTCGCCTTTGGCCTGGTGGCCTTCCTGCTGATCGCCTGGAACGAGCGGCGCAAGGTCATCGCCACCCGCCTCGCCGCACGGGAAGCCTTGCAGGAAGCCAACAGCCAGTTGGAACGTCGGATTGCCGAACGCACCGCCGACCTGCGCGCCAGCAATGAACGCCTCAAGGGCCAGATCCGCGAACGGCGCCAGGCCGAAGAGACCCTGCGTCGCGCCCAGGATGAGCTGGTGCAGGCCGGCAAACTGGCGGCCATCGGCCAGATGTCTACCAGCATCGCCCATGAATTGAACCAGCCGCTGGCGGCATTGCGCACCTTGTCCGGCAACACTGTGCGCTTCCTGGAGCGCGGCGCCCTGGACACCGCCAGCGCCAACCTCAAGACCATCAACGAACTGATCGACCGCATGGGCCGCATCACCGCCAGCCTGCGCTCCTTTGCCCGACGCGGTGACGACCAGGGCGAAGCCAGCCTCGCCAAGGCGGTGGACGCCGCATTCCAGGTACTGGGCGCACGCCTGGACGGCCTGCCACTGACGGTGCACCGCGACTTCGCTGCGGCCCAACTGCAGATCGACCAGACACGCCTGGAGCAGATCCTGGTCAACCTGATCGGCAACGCCCTCGATGCCATGCAGGCCCAACCCGCCCCTGAGCTGTGGCTGGAAGGCAGCGTCGCCGAAGGCAAATACCGCCTGTATGTGCGCGACAACGGCCACGGCATCGACGCCGAGGCGCGCAAGCATTTGTTCGAACCGTTCTTCACCACCAAGCCCGGCGAGCAAGGCCTGGGCCTGGGCCTGACCCTGTCCGCCAGCCTCGCGGCGGCCACCGGCGGCAACCTCGCCGTGGAACACCCGGCCAGTGGTGGTACCGCCTTTGTCCTGAGCCTGCCATTGGTGGGCGCTCAAAAAGCTGAGTCGACATGAATATTGATCCCCAAGACCTCACCGTGCTGATCGTCGAAGACGACCCCCATGTGCTGCTCGGCTGCCAGCAGGCCCTCGCGCTGGAAGATATTCCCAGCGTCGGCGTGGGCAGTGCCGAAGAGGCGCTGAAGCGCATCGGCGAGAACTTCGCGGGCATCGTGATCAGTGATATCCGCCTGCCAGGCATCGACGGCCTGGAGCTGCTCACCCGCCTCAAGGCCCTGGATAAAAGCCTGCCGGTGGTGCTGATCACCGGGCACGGCGATATCTCCATGGCGGTCGCGCCATGCGCAATGGCGCCTACGACTTCATGGAAAAGCCCTTCTCTCCCGAACGCCTGGTGGATGTCGCCCGGCGTGCCCTGGAACAACGCGCACTGGCGCGGGAAGTCTGGTCGCTGCGCCGTCAGTTGGCCGAGCGCGACTCCCTGGAAGGCCGCATCATCGGCCGCTCCCCGGCCATGCAGAACCTGCGCGAGCTGATCGCCAACGTTGCCGACACCTCGGCCAACGTGCTGATCGAAGGCGAGACCGGCACCGGCAAGGAGCTGGTCGCCCGCTGCCTGCATGATTTCAGCCGGCGTCACTCCCACCAGTTCGTCGCGCTCAACTGCGGCGGCCTGCCGGAAAACCTGTTCGAAAGCGAGATTTTCGGCCACGAAGCCAACGCTTTCACCGGCGCCGGCAAGCGGCGTATCGGCAAGATCGAACACGCTCATGAAGGCACGCTGTTCCTCGATGAAGTGGAAAGCATGCCGATCAACCTACAGATCAAATTGCTGCGGGTCTTGCAAGAACGCACCCTGGAACGCCTGGGTTCGAACCAGAGCGTGGCGGTGGATTGCCGAGTGATCGCCGCCACCAAGTCCGACCTCGACGAACTGAGCCGCGCCAGCCAGTTCCGCAGTGACCTGTACTACCGTCTCAACGTGGTCACCCTGGAACTGCCGCCTTTGCGCGAGCGCCGTGAAGACATCCTGCAACTGTTCGAACACTTCCTGCAGCAGTCGTCCCTGCGCTTCGACCGCAGCGTGCCGGAGTTGGACAACCAGACCCTCTCCAGCCTGATGAGCCACGACTGGCCCGGCAACGTGCGTGAACTGCGCAACGTCGCCGAACGCTTCGCCCTCGGCCTGCCCGCCTTCAAGAAGAGCGGCGCCAGCAGCGGCGGCCAGGGCCTGGCGTTTACCGAAGCGGTGGAAGCCTTTGAACGCAACCTGCTCAGCGACGCCCTGCAACGCAGTGGCGGCAACCTGACCCAGGCCAGCCAGGAACTGGGGATGGCCAAGACCACCCTCTTCGACAAGGTCAAGAAATACGGGTTGAGCCACTGATGGATCTATTCTTGAAGGCCGCCCTCGGCGCGGCGGTGGTGCTGATATTGGCGGCGCTGGCCAAGACCAAGAACTATTACATTGCAGGCCTGGTACCGCTGTTTCCGACCTTTGCGCTGATCGCCCATTACATCGTCGGCAAAGGCCGTTCGGTGGACGATTTGAAGACCACGATCCTGTTCGGGATGTGGTCGATCATTCCGTACTTTGTGTATTTGGCGACGTTGTATGTGCTGGTGGATCGGATGCGGTTGGAGGCGTCATTGGCCTTGGCGGCGGTAGCGTGGTTGATGGCGGCGACGGTGCTGGTCAGCGTCTGGGTGCGCCTCCATACCTGACACACCACATTTTTATCCCGGTTGGGTCAGCGGACTATTTTGTCGACTTGAATGCCCAGCTTCTTGAGGCGATACCAAAAGCTGCGCTCGGAAATCCCGATCTTCGCCGCCGCGGCGGCCTGCACGCCGTTACTCTCGTGCAACGCCGCCAATATGTAGGCCTTCTCCACCTCCGCCAGCGCCGCATCCAGGTCCTGGGGAATCCCCGGTCCATCGCTGAGGATCGCCGTCACGCCGCCCTCGCCCGGCTTCGACGCAAACAGGTAACCCGGTAAGTCGATATCTTCGATGACCGGTGAAGCCGCCACAATCGTCGCCCGCTCCACGCAATTTTGCAGCTCGCGGATATTGCCCGGCCAGTGATACGCCGCCATGGCCTGCAACGCTTCGGGGCTGAAGCCGCTGATGCGTTTGCCGGCGGTGGCGCTGAGGCTCTGGGCGAAGTGACGGGCCAGCGGGGCGATGTCTTCCACGCGCTCGCGCAGGGGCGGCAACGGGATCGGGAACACGTTGAGGCGGTAATACAGGTCTTCGCGAAACTCCTTATTGGCCACCGCTTGCAGCAGGTTCTTGTTGGTGGCGGCGATCACCCGCACGTCCACTTTGCGTTCGCGGGGGTCGCCCACCGGCTCGATGACCCGCTCCTGCAACGCGCGCAGGATCTTGGCCTGCAACGCCAAAGGCATATCGCCGACTTCATCCAGGAACAGCGTGCCTTTGTCGGCCTGCATAAAACGCCCTACCCGGTCCGCGACTGCGCCAGTGAATGCGCCCTTGCGGTGACCGAACATCTCGCTTTCCAGCAACCCTTCCGGGATCGCCGCGCAGTTGACCGCCACGAAAGGTTTGTCGGCACGGCTGCCGTGCTTGTGGATGGCGCGGGCGACCATTTCCTTGCCGGTGCCGCTTTCGCCGGTCAGCAGGATGGTGGCGCTGCTGTCACGCACCGAGTCCACCGCTTGCAATACCGTGCGAAACGCCGGGCTGTCGCCCACCAGGCTGTCGAACTGAGCATGCTCATCCAGCTCGGCGCGCAGGCGTGCGTTGTCGCGCAGGATGTCGCGAAACTGCAACGCCTTGCTCACGGTGATGTCCAGCTCATCGATATCGAACGGCTTGGCGATGTAGTCATAGGCGCCGTTGCGCATCGACTGCACCGCATTTTTCACCGTGCTGTAGGCGGTCATCACGATCACCGGCACGTGGGGGTAGCGCACCTTGATCTCCGCCAGCAGCGCCGGGCCGTCCATGCCGGGCATGCGCCAGTCGCTGATCACCAGGTCAATGTCTTCCTGCTCCAGTACCTTGAGCGCATGCAGGCCGTTACCGGCGATAAATACCTGGATGCCGTTCTGACTCAGGGCCGACGCCAGCAGGTCACAGAGCTTGGGTTCGTCGTCGACCACCAGAATGTTATGCGTCATGACTGTCCTCGTCGTCTTCGCCCATCGCCGGAATGTACAGGCTGAAGGTGGCGCCGGCATCTTTCTCGCTGGCGCATTCGATGCTGCCGTCGTGACTTTCCATGATCGAATAGACTTTGGCCAGGCCCAGGCCGGTGCCTGAGGCCTTGGTGGTCACGAACGGCGTAAAGATGCGCTCGACCATCTCTGCCGGAATGCCCTGGCCGGTGTCGGCAATGCTGATAACGGTGTTGTCGTTCACCGTGCGAATCCCCAGCGTCAGGCGCCCACCGTCGGGCATCGCGTCGATGGCGTTGAGAATGAGGTTGAGGCACGCCTGTTTAAGCTGCCTGGCATCTGCGTAAATCGTCGCGCCCGGTGCCTGGTCGTCGATCTGCGCATCGATGTTCTGGGTGGCCAACTGCGGCGCGCAAAAGCCGAGGATCTCCTCCACCAGCGGACGCACCGGCTGCACCACCCGTAGCGGCGGGTTGGGCTTGGCGAAGTCGAGGAACTCGGTGATCAGGTCGTTGATGCGGCTGACTTCACTGATAACGTATTCCAGGTGGCGCTTATCGGTGTCCGGCAGTTCGGCGCGGCGGTGCAGCAACTGGGTGGCGGTCTTGATGATGCCCAGCGGGTTGCGGATTTCATGGGCCAGGCCCATGGCGACTTCGCCTAATGCATGCAGGCGATCACGCCGACGCAACTGAGCTTCAAGGTGATGCAGCTCGCCCAGGCGCTCGGTCATATGGTTGAAGGTGCTGCTCAATTGCGCCAGCTCGTCGCCGCCGCTGACCTCTACACGGTGCGCATAATTGCCGGAAATCACCGCACTCACGCCTTGGGACAAATCCCGCAAGGGCCGGGTCAGGCGCCGCGACACCAACAACCCCACCGCCAGTGACAAGGCCGAACTGACCAGGAATATCAGCACGAACAGATTGCTCTGGTTGACCAGCCCCACCAGGCTGCTATGGCGCAGCAGCCCGCTGAAAATCACGCCCTGCAAGTCGCCGGCGTCATTGAAGATCGGCCAGTACAAACCGCTGTAGTTATTGGTGAATTGCTCGCTGGGCTGCTTGGTGCTGCGCATCGCGATTTCGACGTTCTTGGGGATGCGTGCAGGGTGATCCTCGAAGCGTTGGGTCGAGAAGATTTCCGAGAAGCCGTCCGGGTTGGCCAGGTACAGGCGCAGGTCGAGGGAGTGCACATCGGCCACGCTGGTGAGGAAGCTGCTGTCGAGGTAGGTGGCCACCAGCAATTGGTAATCGACGCCGTCCTGGGTGGTGTCAAAGGTGGAGACCACGATACCGGTGCTCGCCCCCGCCACCTGCACGGTCTGCAGCACCGCGTTGCTGGTCAGGCTGATCTGCTTGACGATGTCATCGGAGGCGGTGCTGAACACGGTTTTGTGGTCGCTGATACGGATCAGCGCCACCACGTCGATATCCGTGGCATCGGCGATATCGGACGTCAGCCGGTCGTGCCGCGCCGCTTGCTTGCTCTCGGGCGGGCTGGTGTAGCGCAGGAAGAGTTTGGCCATGCGTGCGTTGTCATGAAGGATGTCGCCGATCTCGTCCTTGACGATCTTGGTCGACTCCTGCAGCCAGATCCGTACGTTGCTGTCGAAAATCTGCGACAGCGTGGTGGCGGCCAGTTCCGCCGCGATCATGGTGGGAACCACGCTGACCAGCCAGAACGCCAGCACCAGCTTGCGCTGGACGCTCCAGCGCGAAATGGCAAAGGGACGGGCTTTCTGGCGGGTCTTGGTGATCATCGGGTTTCGCTTATTGCAGCAGCCATGGCAGGGTCGGAACGGTCCGGTCGAATAAACAGTTTCACAAGCTTGAGCAGGCCGTTGACCAGCCAGTTACGGTGGCGGAAAAACACACTGTTGCCCTGGAACTCGCAGCCCAGGCGCAGCTTACTGGCATACCCGGCCTGCCCGCACTCGTACAGCGCGATCTTGTGTTCAATACAGTAGTCGACGTTGGTCAGCCAACTGCGAAAATACAGGTTGTAGTCGCGGGTAAACGCCACGTCATGCCCGAAAAACTTGTCCACCAGCCGGTGCTCGTCCACCAGCATCAGGTTGAACGCCACCAACTGCTCGTCCACCCAGTAAAGCGCACACACCGCGCGCGATTCAAGGCGTTCGAGCACACCGGTGAAGTAGCTCGCAGGCAGGCGTTCGAATTGCAACTCGGCCCGCGTCAGCGTGGCTTCGTACAGGCGCATGACTTGCGGCAGGACATCGTCGATATTGCGCCGCCATTCCACCCGTGGCCCCGGTGCGCGCAGTTTGCGACGCAGGTCCTTGCGCGTGGATTTGCCCAGGGCTCCTAGGTAGGCGTCCACCGAACCATAGGGCAGCGGCAATACGCCGGTGGGCAGGCTTGGCATGGCCTGGAAACCGGCGGCGCGGCAACTGTCGGCCCAATGCGGATCGTTGCTCGGCGCGTCCTTGACCGCCAGCAGGCCGATACCGGCGTCATCCGCGTCCTGGCGGGCAGCGTTCAGCAAGTGCTTGAGCAACAGCGGGCGGCGCGATTCGGGGATGTGCCTGGCAAATCCGGCGTCACAGCGCTCGGCCACGGGCGAACCGATGGCGTACAGACCCAGTTGCAGCACGCCCGGCCACAGGCGCTCCAGACGCTCGGCGAAACGCTTGCCGACGCCTGATACCGTGGTGTCGAGGCGGTAATGGGTGGTGAACGCGGGGGCAACAGCCACCAGCGTTCCGTCTTCGTAGACCGCGAGGTAGCGCCACTGGAAATCATCGATGGCGGCGTTTTCCACGGCGACGTAATAGTCCCAGTCTTCCAGGGCACCCGGAAAACAGTCATTCCAGGCGCTGCGCTGGAGGGCCCGGATGGTGGGGAAGGCTTGGGTGGTGATCACGTGGGTTCCATATCTATGGCCTGGGGTGGGCGGTTTTTTTGTGGTGAATGGGGCTTCTTGTGGTGAGCGGGCTTCTTGTGGTGAGCGGGCTTGCCCCCGCGCTGGCTGCGAAGCAG